>JBEKKM010000007.1:0-76658 GCA_050010715.1 Xanthobacteraceae bacterium
GGTCCGCAAGGAATTCTATGCCGACAAATTCCTGCAGAATTTCTCGATAAAAAGCCTGGACGAGCTTTCTGCCGAGAACTGGGAGGCGTTCCACCGTACCGTGGTCGTGCCCAACACCATGCCGGAGCGCAAACATGGCCAATATGCCGTCGCGGTGCGCAAGCAAGCGGCTCATGCGGCGCGTCTCGAGCCGGTGTCCGAATGATCGGACCGCCCGCGGCGCGGGCGGCCCAGTACTTTAGTACTTAGCACCCGCGGGCGGCGGCGGTACTTTTGTACGATTCAGATGCCCCCTTGCCCGTGATAAACGTGCCGCATAGTCGGGCACGTGGCATGGAATACGATCGGCCGTGGGGAAAACTCTTCGAAAAACAGGCAAGCTGTTCCAAATTCGCGCTAGGCCGCGCGCCCAACCGCAAGACTTGTTGGACTCAAACCAAGACTTTCGGGACCAAGACTTGCGGGACTCAAAGCCGAAATGACGGCGGGCGAGCCGATGATCTCGAGTTCCGCTGAACCTTACACCTGGATCTGGGTCGATGCGCCTTATCTGCGCGAGCAGGCGCAACGGTGCACGCGACTCGCACGTGACTGCCCGCACTTGCCGACCGCCCATGAACTCGAAGCGATCGGTATTGAATTGATGCAGAAAGCCGCCGAGCTCGATCACCTGCAAGAGGATCGGGACGCCGAACGGTCGACGCGGGAATGAAAGTGAAAGTACATCGGCCTATGCCGATGCGGAGATAGATCGTTTAGCTATTCGGGCCTGATCTTGGGGACGCACAGTACACGTGGGAGTATCAGGATGTTACACAGCGAAAAAGACAGCAAAACCTTAAGCCCGCGCCAGCGCGATCTTGTGGTCGCGTATTTATCATATGCGCTCGAGGATGTCCGCGCGCTCAGCGAGGTGGGATCTCATTTGCTGCAAATGACGATCGCGACGATCACCGAGGAAAGCAGCCAGGACACGTCGGTCCAGCCGCTGCAATCGATGACTCCGCATTGAATACAGGGCACGCATCGGCGTGCCGTCGGCGCCCGGCCCCGAATTAATTTTTTCGCGACTTCATCGATTCGACGAGATCGACCAGCGAGTGCCGCGTGCGCCGTTCCGAAATCTCTGAGAACGCCTGAACCAAGCGCAGCGACAGCGGATCGGCCAACAGATTGAACGGCGAAGAATCGTCGCCCTTTGCCAGCGTCGCCTTGCCTCCCTCAAACAGCGTGAGAACGGAAACGCCGAGGATCACGCTGATTTCGAAAAGACGGCCGCTGCCAACGCGGTTCGTGCCTTTCTCGTATTTCTGTATTTGCTGAAAGGTAATTCCGAGTTCGTTTGCCAAGTCCGTCTGCGACATGCCTTTGGCCAGCCGGTGCACGCGGATATTGCGGCCAACGACCTTGTCCAAACTTTGCGGGCCTCTGCTCTTCATCGAATCGGTCCAATCCTAGATTGTTGTCACTTGGCCGTCTTATACATGGCCAAACAAGGGCATACCAGACACTCAAGGCGCCGCGGTGGATAGCGCCAAGTTATTGCCAGCATGGTTACCTAAGGTTGTTCCGGGGGAACCACAAGCAAATTGCCGTAAAATGGGGGCTTTTAACGCCCTTGCGTCAGGTCCAGCCCGACAAAGTCAGGCTTTGCCGCAATGCGAACTGGCGCCGCATGCGACACTGGCTCGCCAGCGCGATTCCGCTCACTCCGCCGGAGTTGCGGCCATCACTTCACCCGGACTGGTCAGCGCCGGCGCCAGCGCCGGATAGCGGCTCAGTGCGTATAGGAATACCGCTACGATGCCATAGGCCACCGCGACCGTCGGCGTCACCGCGATGCCGACCGCCTCGCCGTGCATGAAGCCGAAGAATGTCAGCACCGCGCCGGCGAGCGCGAAGGCCGCGGCATTGACGAACTTTTTGTCGATGACATTGGCGCCGATCGCCGCCAGCACGAGGCCGGTCAGGATGGCGCCGCCGCCGAGCGTCTGCAGGCCGGGATATAGAACGCCGACATTGCCGAGCTTGTCGAAGCCGAGCGCCGCGGCACTGGCGCCGGCGACGCCGAGCGCGCCGTCCATCAATGTCTTGCACCAGGCCGCCAGATGCGGCGTCAGCGCCAGCACGATCGCCGGCGCGTGCGCCGATGGCGTCGTCTGGAACGCCTGCGCGCCGATCAGCATGCCGATGTAGAGCAGGATCGGCGAGATCGCGACCACCGGCACCAGCGCCAGCAGCAGCGAGATGACGCCAAACCACGACAGCACGATCACCATCAGCCCGGTCGCCGCCGAATAGCCGATGCGGCCGCCCATGCCCTTCCAGCCAGGATGGCCGATATAGACCGCGTTGATGAAGGGATTGCCCATCAGGCAGCCGATCAGGCTGACGACGCCGTCGGCGGTGAGAACGCGCGTGGTCGGATACGGATCGCCGGCCGCTTCCGCGCTCTCGACATTGTCCATGGCTTCGACCAGGTCGTAGATGCCGAACGGCACCGCGGTAACGAGAATGATGCCGAGATAGTGGAAGCCGGAGAACACGTGATCGACCGCGGGAATCGGCACGTTGAAGCCGAAATTGCTGAACGCATCGGTGACGCCCTTCACGCTCAAGCCGCCGTAATGCAGGCCGACGACGTTCGAGCCCCAGGCGATGATCATGCCGACTGCAATCGCGACTAGGCCTGCGGGAATGCCTTTCGGATAACGAAAGCCGCCGAGCCAGTTCACCGTGATGATGGCGAGGCAGGGCAGCCCGATCACCGGCGTCATATAGATTTCCAGCGCCGGGCGCATGGAGATGAAGGTGATCGAAACGCCGGCCAGCGTGCCGAGCAGCGCCGCGCGCGGCGTGATCTTGCGGATGAACGGCGCGATGAAGCCGCCGATCATCAGGATAAAACTCTGGAAGAAAACCCAGACCAGTCCCGCCTCCCAGCCCTGGATCGGATCGTGGGTCTGCACCGAGATCGGCAGCATGATCACGAAGGTGACGATGAACATGTGCGGCACGCTCACGCCCGACGGCAGCGCGCAGACGTCGCTGCGTCCGGTCGCTTTGGCCAACCGGTAGGCGAGCCAGGCGTAATACAGCGTCGACAGGCACATCATCATGCCGAGCGCCGGCAGGATGCGGCCGAATACCAGCGAGTCCGGCATTTTCAGCACGAAGCGCAATAGGCCGGTGAGCACCAGCATGTTGACCAGAATGTTGGTGCCGAAGCCGAAGAACGCATTCCAGTCGCCGGCAGTCCATACTGCCGGGCGATGCAGTACCGGTTGAGTGGTGGTCATGGGGCGCTCCTGTTCATCACTTACACCGATTTGCGCTGTTGTTTGTTAGGCAGCGCCGCGATCGAGGCGAGCAGCGGCTGCGATCTGGCCACGGAACCGAAAATGCCGCCTTGGGCCTTGATCATGGCAAGGCCGGCCTCATGGAATTCGGGGAAATAGCTGGCGCAGCAATCGGCCAGCACGACGCAGCGGAAGCCGCGATCGTTGGCTTCGCGCACGGTGGTGTTGACGCAGACTTCGGTGGTCACGCCGGCGACGAACAAGGTGTCGATGCCGCGGTTGCGCAGCATCAGCTCGAGATCGGTCTGGTAGAACGCGCCCTTGCCCGGCTTGTCGATCACCGGCTCGTCTTGCAGCGGATAAAGCTCGGCAATGATGTCGTGGCCGGGCTCGCCGCGGATAAGAATGCGGCCCATCGGGCCGCGGGCGCCGATGCGGTTTTTAGGGTCGCCGCGCTCGACCTTGTGTGGCGGCGCATCGGACAAATCCGGCCGATGCCCTTCGCGGGTGTGGATGACCAGGAGGCCAAGTTGCCGTGCTGCGGCGAGCACCGCCTGACATGGCGCGACGGCAGCCTGCAGCCGCGTCACGTCATTGCCCAGCGCGGCGCCGAACCCGCCAGGCTCGAGGAAATCGCGCTGCATGTCGATGATCACGAGCGCTGCGCCGTCGAGGTCGACGGTCAGCGGTGCAGGCTCGGCTTCGAAGGTCACGCGCGGCATCCCGATCTCCTGCCTCGCACTGAGTGGAAATCTGCAAGATCGGGGCCAGCGAAGTTCAGCCGGCGGCGCGGCGTCCAAGCCGCGCCAACTGCCTAATAAATGTGCGGCTTCTGCCTTGGACGCCCATGGCGCGGTCAGTCGCTGCCGTAACCGCTGCACAAGTGTGCCGGATTCAAGGGCTTAAACCTGCGGCAACGGCGCGGCCGGGGATGGCACGCCGCTTGCGGAACCAAGGCCAGCACACCCTTGGGAGAGCTTCATGAAGCGCCGCGAATTCCTCAAATCGATGACTGCGCTCACTGCCGTCAGCGCCTTTTCCGCGCCGGCGGTGTGGTCGCCGGCCAAGGCGCAATCGCGCCAGGAGACGCTGCTCATCGTTTCCGAAAGCGGGCCGAACAATCTCGACATCCACGGCGTCGGCACCAATGTGCCCGGCTACGAAGTGTCGTGGAATTGCTACGATCGGCTGATCAGCCACGAGATGAAGACCCTGCCCAACGGCACGCCCTATTACGACAAATACAAGTTCAAGCCCGAGCTCGCCGAGGACATGAATGTCGGCGACATGTCGGCGACCTTCAGGCTGCGCAAGGACGCCGTGTTCCAGGACGGCACGCCGGTCACCGCCGACGACGTCAAATGGTCGTTCGACCGCGCCGTGACCGTCGGCGGCTTTCCGACCTTCCAGATGAGCGCCGGCTCGCTGACCAAGCCCGAGCAGTTCGTCGTCGTCGACGATCACACCTTCCGCGTCGACTTCATGAAGAAGGACCGGCTCACCGTTCCCGACCTCGCCGTCATCGTGCCCTGCGTGATCAATTCCAAATTGGTGAAATCGAAGGCCACTGAACAGGACCCCTGGGGCCTCGAATTCACCAAGCTCAACACCGTCGGCAGCGGCGCCTACAAGGTCACCAACTGGACCGCCGGTTCCCAGGTCGTGCTGGAGCGCAATGAGAACTGGAAAGGCGGCCCGCTGCCGAAGATCAGGCGCATCGTCTGGCGCATGGTGCCGGACGCCGGCAACCGGCGCGCCTTGCTCGAGCGCGGCGACGCCGACGTATCCTACGATCTGCCGAACAAGGATTTTTCCGAGCTGAAAACCGACGGCAAGCTCTCAATCGTGTCGACGCCGTATTCGAACGGCATCCAGTATATCGGCATGAACGTGCAGAACCCGCCATTCAACGACGTGAAAGTCCGGCACGCCATGGCTTACGCCATTCCGTACCAGAAAATCATGGATGCGGTGCTGTACGGCCTTGCCAAGCCGATGTTCGGCGCGCCAGCCGACGCGCCGACCGAGGTCGCCTGGCCGCAGCCGCACAAATTCAACACCGATCTCGACAAGGCGAAGAAGCTCCTCGCCGATGCCGGCGCCAGCAACATCAACGTGCCGATCTCGTTCGACCTCGGCTTCGCTGGCGTCAATGAGCCGATCGCCGTGCTGGTACAGGAGAGCCTGGCGCAGATCGGCGTCACCACCACTATCAACAAAGTGCCGGGCGCGAACTGGCGCACCGAGCTCACAAAGAAAACGATGCCGCTGTTCGAAAACGTGTTCTCGGGCTGGCTCGATTACCCCGAGTACTTCTTCTACTGGTGCTACCACTCGGGCAAATCGATCTTCAACACCATGGACTATCAGTCGCCGGCGATGGATGCGTTCATCGACGGCGCCCGCTTAGCGGCAGCGACCGGCGACAAGGAGACTTACGACAAGGAAGTCAAAGGCTTCGTCGATCTCGCCTTCACCGACATGCCGCGCATTCCGCTGTACCAGCCCTACGTCAACGTCGCGATGCAGAAAAACATCTCCGGCTACGAATACTGGTTCCACCGCCGGCTCGATTACCGCGCATTCGTGAAGGGGTGAACGCAGTGACGCGGCGTCTCGCGGTGCAACCATGCTGACGATGATCCTCAAGCGCGCGGCGATGGCGATCCCGAGCTTAATCGGCGTGGTGATCGTGACGTTCCTGCTCACCCGCGCGCTGCCGGGCGATCCGGCGGCCTATTTCGCCGGACCGGCCGCGACACCGCAGGCCATCCAGGAAGTCCGCGTCAAGCTCGGCCTCGACAAGCCGCTGATCGAACAATTCGGCCGCTATGTCGTCGATCTCGGCCACGGAAATTTCGGCAATTCGCTGACCACCGGGCAGCCGGTGCTGACGGAGTTGCGAACACGGCTGCCGGCCTCGGCGGAACTGACCTTGCTTGGCCTCCTCGTCTCGATCTTGATCGCGGTGCCGCTCGGCATAATCGCCGCGACGCGGCCGAATTCGCTGATTGATCACGCCTGCCGCCTCATTACGACGCTCGGCGTATCTCTGCCGGTGTTCTTTACCGGCCTGATCCTGGTCTATGTCTTCTATTATCTGCTTGGCTGGGCGCCGGCGCCGCTCGGGCGGCTCGATGTGTTCTTCGATCCGCCGCCGCAGGTCACCGGCTTTTATCTCATCGACAGCCTGATCGCGCGCCAGCCTGAAGTCTTCATGGCGAGCCTGAAGCAACTCATCCTGCCGGCACTGACATTGGGCATTTTCTCGCTGGCGCCGATCGCGCGCATGACGCGCGCTTCGATGCTCGCGGTGTTGTCGTCGGATTTCGTGCGCACAGCACGCGCCAGCGGCCTGTCGTCGTACACCGTGATCGTCACTTACGCATTCCGCAACGCCATGCTGCCGGTCATCACCACGCTCGGCATGGTGTTTTCGTTCCTGCTCGGCGCCAATGTGCTGGTCGAAAAGGTGTTCGCCTGGCCCGGCATCGGCTCCTACGCCGTCGAGGCCCTGCTGGCGTCGGACTTCGCGCCGGTACAGGGTTTCGTGCTGACCATGGCGGTGATGTATGTCGCGCTCAACCTGATTATCGACGTGCTTTACGGGCTGATCGATCCGCGCGTGAGGCTGGAAGCATGACCGACATCGCAGCAACGCCGCGGCGCGACGCCGCCTTGACCGCACTCGTCCGCCATGCGCGCTACGTGATCGCGGAAAATCCTGTCACCGGCTTTGCCTTCGTGCTGTTCGTGCTGATCGTGCTCGCCGCGATCCTCGGCCCGGACATCGTGCCGTACAATCCGCTTACGAGCGACACCACCCAGGCGCTGAAGCCGCCGAGCGCGCATCACTGGTTCGGCACCGACCAGCTTGGCCGCGACGTATTCAGCCGCGTCATCGTCGCGACGCGGCTCGATTTTTTCATCGCAGTCGCGTCGGTCGCGTTAGTCTTTCTAATGGGCGGCCTTGCCGGCGTCGCCGCCGGCTTTTTCGGCGGCTGGACCGACCGCGTGGTCGGCCGCATCGCCGACACCATCATGGCGTTTCCGCTGTTCGTGCTGGCCATGGGCATTGTAGCGGCGCTCGGCAACACGGTGCAGAACATCGTGCTGGCGACCGCGATCGTGAATTTTCCGCTTTATGCGCGCATCGCTCGCGCCGAGGCCAATGTGCGGCGCGAGGCCGGCTTCGTCGAAGCGGCGCGGCTAAGCGGCAATTCCGATTGGCGCATCCTCGCCTTCCAGATCCTGCCGAACGTGTTTCCGATCATGGTCGTGCAAATGTCGCTGACCATGGGCTACGCCATCCTCAATGCCGCGGGCTTGTCGTTCATCGGGCTCGGCGTGCGGCCGCCGACGCCGGAATGGGGCATCATGGTGGCGGAGGGCGCGGCCTTCATGGTGTCGGGTGAATGGTGGAACGCGTTCTTCCCCGGCTTGGCGCTGATGGTCGCAGTGTTCTGCTTCAACCTGCTCGGCGACGGTTTGCGCGACATGGTCGATCCCAGGAGAAGGACATGAGACGGACATGACGACGGCCGTGCCCGCGCTGAGCGTCGAAGGGCTCAGCGTCGATTTCCGCACCCGCTCGGGCATCGTACGCGCGCTGGATAATGTGAGCTTTGCCGTCGACAAGGGCGAGACCATCGCGCTGGTCGGCGAATCCGGATCGGGCAAATCGGTCACCGCTTATGCGGTGATGGGCATTCTCGACCCCGCGGGCAAGATCACCGCCGGCCGCGCCATGCTCGGCGGTCTCGATCTGCTCGCGGCAAAACCCAACCAGCTTGCCGACGTGCGCGGCCGCGAGATCGCGATGATCTTTCAGAACCCGCGCACCGCGCTCAATCCGATCCGCCCTGTCGGCCGCCAGATCGCCGACGTGCTGATCCGCCACGGTAACGTGCCGCGACGCGACGCGCCGGACCAGGCGATCGACATGCTGCGTGCCGTCGGCATCACTGATCCGGCGCGCCGAGCCAAGGCCTATCCGTTCGAAATGTCGGGCGGCATGTGCCAGCGCGTCATGATCGCGATCGCGCTTGCGGCAAAGCCTTCGCTCCTCATTGCCGATGAGCCGACCACCGGCCTCGACGTGACCACGCAGGCCGTCATCATGGATCTGGTCAACGATCTCGCCAAGGAGATGGGCATGGCGACGATCTTCATCACCCACGATCTGGCGCTGGCCGGCCAGCGCTCCGCCCGCATCGTCGTCATGCATGCCGGCCACGTGGTCGAGAACGCGCCGACCGAAGAGTTGTTCAAGCACCCGCGCCATCCCTATACGGCGGAACTGATCGCGGCGACGCCGGATGCGGCGGCAAGCCTCGACGAGCTTGCCTCCATTCCGGGCGCGCTGCCCGATCTGCGTCGCACCGACCTGCCGCCCTGCCGCTATTCGGAACGCTGCCCGCGCAAGATCGATGCCTGCGTGCAGCCATTGCCGCGATCGACTTCGGCGTCCGGCCATATGGTCGCCTGCTGGAATCCGTTGCCCGAGCGCATCGCGAACGCGCCAACCGAGAGCGCAGCATGACCATCCTGCTTGACGTTGCCGATGTATCGAAATTGTTCCCGGTCGGAGGCGGGCCGGGGCCGCTGGCGCGGTTCAAGCGGCGTTATTCCGGCGGCCCGGAGAAGCTTCCCAAGGTGTATGCCGTCGATGATGTCAGCTTCACCATCAACAAGGGCGAGACGGTCGGTCTTGTCGGCGAGTCCGGCTGCGGCAAGTCGACTCTGGTGCGCGCACTGACGCGCCTGGTCGACGTCAGCGACGGCAGCATAAAACTCGGCAGCCGCGAATTGTCATTGAAACCATCGCGCGTCTTTGCCCGCGATCGCGACCGCGCCCGCATCCAAATGGTGTTCCAGGATGCCGGCGAAAGCGTCAATCCGCGCTTCACCGCGTTCGACGCCATCGCCGATCCGTTGCGTCGATTGCGCAAGATGCACGGCAAGGCGCTGACCGAGCGCGTCGAGATCGTGGCATCGCAATGCGGCCTGCCGCTGCCGTTCCTATCGCGTTACCCGCACCAACTGTCCGGCGGCCAGCGCGCCCGTGTCGGCATCGCCCGCGCCATCGCGGTCGAGCCCGAGCTTCTGGTGCTCGACGAGCCGACCGCGGCGCTGGACGTCTCCGTTCAGGTGGTCATCCTGCAGCTCTTGCAGCGGCTCAAGAAAGAGTTCGGCATGAGCTATCTATTCGTGTCGCACGATCTTTCCGTGGTGAGGCTGTTGTGCGACCGGGTGCTGGTGATGTATCTTGGAAAGATCGTAGAGTCGGGTCCGGCCGCGGAGGTCTTCGAACATCCGTTGCATCCTTATACCCAGGCGCTGGTTGCCGCCGTGCCGCGTTTGCATGAGAATGGCGGCGGGCGTTTGCGGCTGACCGGCGAGCCGCGCAGCCCGATCGATCCCGATCCGAATGTTTGCCGCTTCTATGGCCGATGCCCGCTGAGCGCCGCCATGTGCAAAACGACGATGCCAAAACTGCGTAGCTTCGGCCCCCGGCAGGTCGCGTGCCATTTCGCCGAGGAGTTCCTGCTAGTGCCAAAGGCATGAAACGTAAAGCCGGCCGCAAGGCGAGATCCGCGCGCGCCAAGCGCCCCCGTCCCGTTCGCACGGCCGCCAAGACGACGCCCGAAACTTCCATCGATGCGTTCGTTGCGGCAAGCGCGCAGGCACTCGGCCTGACGCTCGATCCGGCCTGGCACGACAGCATCGCCTTCAATCTGCGTTTGATCCTGCGCCACGCGGCGCTGGTCGACGAATTTGCGCTGCCGGACGATGCCGAGCCCGCGCCGGTCTTCCATGCTTGAGACCGCGGCCGGCGATTTTACCTGGGACTCGGCGGCCTCTATCGCCGCCGCCGTTGCCGCCGGCCGCGTCGGCGCCACACATTTTATCGAGGCGACGCTAGCGCGCATCCGCGAGCGTGACCCGCTGCTCAATTCCTTCACTGCCGTCACCGAGCGGCGCGCGCTTGCTCGCGCACGGGCGCTCGACGAGGCGCGGGCGAGAGGCGAACGGCTTCCTCCGCTGGCCGGTGTCCCGTTCGCGGTCAAGAACCTGTTCGACGTTGCCGGCCTGCCGACATTGGCCGGTTCCAAGATCAATCGCGATCTGCCGCCGGCGGCGCGCGATGCGGCGCTGATCGAACGGCTGGAGGCGGCCGGCGCCATCCTCGTAGGCGCGCTCAACATGGGCGAATACGCCTACGACTTCACCGGCGAGAACATCCACGACGGCCCGTCGCGCAATCCGCACGATCTCGACCGCATGAGCGGCGGTTCGTCGGGCGGCTCGGGCTCCGCCGTCGGCGGCGGCCTGGTGCCGCTGGCGCTCGGCTCCGACACCAACGGTTCGATCCGGGTGCCGTCGTCGCTGTGCGGCATTTTCGGACTCAAGCCGACCTACGGTCGTCTCACCCGCGCGCGGACATTTCCGTTCGTGACGAGCCTCGATCATTTGGGCCCGTTCGCGCGCACAACGCGCGATCTGGCGCTGGCTTACGACGCCATGCAAGGTTTCGACCCTGACGACCCCGTCTGCGCCGATCGCGTGGCCCAGCCGACCGTGCCGCATTTGGACAAAGGCCCCGACGGCCTGCGTGTCGCGGTCGCCGCCGGCTATTTCAAGGGCAAGACCGCGGAAGCGGTCGCGGCCGTCGACAGCGTCGCCTCAGCCCTCGGCGCCAATCGCGATATCGACATTCCGCAGGCCGAACGCGCCCGCTCGGCGGCTTTCATCATCACCGCAAGCGAAGGCGCGAGTTTGCATCTCAATCGCCTGCGCACTCGCGCGCGCGACTATGATCCCGCCGTGCGCGACCGGCTGATCGCGGGTGCCATCACTCAGGCTTCGCTCGTGATCAAAGCGCAGAAATTTCGCCGCTGGTATCGCGAGCAAGTGCTGAAACTATTCGAAAAGGTCGACGCGATCCTGGCGCCGGCGACGCCGTGCACGGCGCCGCTGATCGGCCAACAGACTTTCAAGCTCGAGGACGTCGAATTGCCGGTGCGGGCCAATCTCGGCCTCTACACCCAGCCGATCTCGTTCATCGGCCTGCCGGTCGTCGCCGTGCCAGTGCCACTTGCGCCGTTGCCGATCGCAGTGCAGATCATCGCGGCGCCATGGCGTGAGGATGTAGGCTTACGCATCGCGCACGCGCTCGAAGCGCAAGGCGTCGTCGCGGCACCGCGGCCGGCGCTCTGAGGAAAAAATTCTAGGAGAGCTCCATGGAGATCGACCTGCCGGAGGTCGTTGCCGAAGTCACGGCCGAATTCGAGCGTTACGAAAAGGCCCTGGTGTCGAATGACGTCGTCACCTTGGACACGATATTCCGCAAAGACCCGCGAACCATCCGCTACGGCGCCGGCGAGAATCTTTATGGCTATACCGAGATCGCGGCCTTTCGCGCCGCGCGCTCGCCGGCAGGCTTGGCGCGCACGCTGTCGAAGACCGTGATCAGCACCTACGGCCGCGATCACGCCGTCGCTTCGACGCTCTATCATCGCACGAGCATGCCGGGCAAACTCGGCCGCCAGATGCAGACCTGGGTGCGCTTCCCCGAAGGTTGGCGCGTCGTCGCCGCCCATGTCAGCGTCATTAACGAAACGAAATGATTATTTGCGGCGCGTCAGCGCGCCGAGCGGCAAGTTCGTCGCGGTGTGATACTGGCGCCCGATTGCCGCGAGCGCCGCGTCGGCGCCGGCCGGTGCCAAGAACGTGATGCCGAATGGCGCGCCGTCGGCGCGCATCGAGGATGGCACCGCAAGGCCGCACAGATCGAGCAGGTTGACAAAATTGGTGTAGGTGCCGAGCCGGCTGTTGAGCTGGATCGGATCGGCGAGCACCTGCTCGACCGTATAGATGGTCGGCGCCGTCGGCAGCACCAGCGCATCGACCGCGCGGAAAGTGCGATCGGCCGCGCGGCACAACTCTTCGAGCTGGTAGAAGGCCGTAAAGGTCTCGGCCGCGCTGCGGTGCGCGCCGGCGAGAATGATTTGACGCGTCACCGGATGCAGCGATTCCGGTGACGACGCGATCAGAGCTTTGGCGACGAGATAACGCTCGGCCACCCACGGCCCGTCGTAGAGCAGCCGCGCCGCCTCATAGAATGGCTCGATATCGATCTCGATGATTTGTGCGCCGAGGCTCGTCAGCCGCGCCAACGCCTCGTCATAGGCCTTGGCCGATAATGTGTCGCCGAAGAACAAGCGCTGGCCCGGCAGCGGCACGCCGAGTTTTACGCCATCCGGCATCGGCCCGACTGCACCGACCGGCCGCGGATGCGAATAAGGATCGGCGGCGTCCAGACCCGCGATGAGGTTGAGCATTGCCATCGCGTCGTCGACGGTGAGCGCGAAGACGGATACGCAATCCAGCGTGCGGCAGGCGGGTACGACACCGGCGCAAGACACCATGCCGCGGCTCGGCTTGAGCCCGACGATGTTGCTGAACGCCGCGGGGACCCGGCCCGATCCGGCGGTATCGGTGCCGAGCGCGAGCGGCGTGAAGCCAGCTGCGACCGCAAGCGCCGAGCCGGTACTCGAACCGCCGGCGATAAGATTGTCGTCGAACAGGTTGCGGGCGATGCCGTAAGGCGTCCGCACGCCGACGAGACCGGTGGCGAACTGATCGAGATTGGTTTTGCCGAGAATGAGTGCGCCGGCCTGGCGAAGTTTTGCGACCGACGTCGCATCCTTGCCCGGACGATAGCCGAACGCCGGGCACGCGGCCGTGGTCGGCAAGCCCTTCACGTCGATATTGTCCTTGACCGCGACCGGGATGCCGTAGAGCGGCAGCGCCATGTCGCCGTCGCGCGCCAGCGCTTTCGCTTCGGCGACGACCTCGGCTTCGTCGCGCAGCGCGATGAAGATGGCGGGATCGCCGTGGTGGCGGATGCGCGCGAAGCTGCGCGCGACCACATCCTCGGGCTTGAGCGCGTCGCGGCGATAGGCGTCGAGGATTTCGGCAACCGTTTCCATCATGGCATTATCGACCGAAACGGGCGCGCATTATGCGCAGCACGCTCTCCTTCGCTATAAACCACTGACTTATATGGAGTTTTCGCACAGGAAGGATAGGTCCGGCCGAGACCGCCAGGATTGACTACGCAGTCTATCGCGAACCTGCCTGCCTCCCAAATTTCTTGCCACCTGGACATTTCGCGGCCCGGTTGCCATGTCCGCTGACGATCCGCCGATGCGCGCCGCCGCCGTTGAGGAGCTTCACATGAGCGATTTCCGCATAGAAACCGACGCCCTCGGCGAGGTCCGGGTCCCGGCCGACAAGCTTTGGGGCGCGCAAACCCAGCGCGCGCTCGAGCATTTCAGCATCGGCCAGGATTTGACGCCGCGCGACATGATCACCGCCTACGCCATGCTGAAAAAGGCGGCGGCGAACGCCAATCATTCCGGCAAGCGGCTTCCCGACAAAATCCATGCGTTGATCGTTCAGGTCTGCGACGAAATTCTCGCGGGCAAGTATCAGGACATGTTTCCGCTGCATGTTTGGACGACCGGCAGCGGCACGCAATTCAACATGAACGTGAACGAGGTAATTTCCAATCGCTGCTGCGAGCTCGCCGGCACGCCGCTCGGCAGCAAGACGCCGGTTCATCCCAACGATCACGTCAACATGTCGCAATCCTCGAACGACACCTTTCCCTCGGCGATGTATATCGCCGCCGCGGTCGCGGTGAAGCAGCGTCTGATGCCGGCGGTCAAGGCGCTGCAGCAAGCGATCGCCGCCAAGGCCGCCGCATGGAACGACATCATCAAGATCGGCCGCACCCACATGCAGGATGCGACGCCGCTCACGCTGGGCCAGGAATGGTCGGGTTATGCGGGCATGTTGGCCGATGATCTCGAACGCATCGAGGGCGCGCTCCCCGGCCTCTATCGCCTCGCCCTCGGCGGCACCGCGGTCGGTACCGGCGTCAACGCCGCGCCAGGCTTTGCCGAAGCCGCTGCGGCGAACGTCGCCGAGCTGACCGGCCTGCCGTTCGTCAGCGCTCCGAACAAATTCACCGTGCAGGGCGCCCATGACGCGCTGGTGCAGCTTTCCGGCACGCTGCGCACGCTTGCGGTCTCGCTTTACAAGATCGCCAACGACATCCGGCTGATGTCGTGTGGCCCGCGTGCCGGATTTGCCGAACTCTTGATCCCCGAGAACGAGCCTGGCTCGTCCATCATGCCCGGCAAGGTCAATCCGACCCAATGCGAAGCGCTGACCATGATCGCCGTCCAGGTGATGGGCAACGACGTCGCCGTCGGTTTCGGCGGCGCCGGCGGCTATCTGGAAATGAACGTCTATAAACCGCTGATGATCTATAATGTCATGCATTCGATCACGCTCATGACCGACGGCTGCACGAATTTCCGAAAATTTCTGGTCGAGGGCACCGAGCCGAACCACAAGAAGATCGAAGAGGATGTCGAGCGCTCGCTAATGCTGGTGACCGCGCTGGTGCCGGTGATTGGCTACGACAAGGCGTCGGAGATCGCGCACTATGCCAAGAATCACGACCTCACGCTCAAGGCCGCAGCGCTGAAGCTCGGCTACGTCACCGAGGCCGACTTCGACCGCATCGTCGATCCGGCCAAGATGGTGCACCCCTATGTCGCCGCCGGCCGGTAGTCGGATCAAGCGCGCGGTCGGCTCAGATATTCGCCACGAGGCGGCCCGACGATCTTGCCGTCGAGATAAATCGGCGCGCCCCGCAGGAACGTGCTTTTCACCCGTCCGGTGAGCTCGACGCCTTCGAACGGCGTATAACCCTGATGGGATTCGGATTCCGCGGCGCGGACCACGAATTTTGCAAGCGGATCGACCAGAACGATGTCGGCGTCGTAGCCGGGCGCGATATCGCCTTTGCCGTACAAGCCGAACCGCTGCGCCGGGTTCCAGCTCAAAAGCTCGGCCATATGATTGTACGACATGCCGCGCCGACTGCCCTCGCTCAGCACGCCGGAGAGCAGATATTCCGTGCCGCCGAAACCCGATTTCGCCAGCCAGATATTGTCCGGATCGTCCTTGGACCATTTCTGCTCGGCCGAACAGCAGGCGTGGTCGCTGACGATCCAGTCGACCTTGCGATCGAGCACGGCCTGCCAAAGCGCTTCGACGTCCTCGCGCGGCCGGATCGGCGGGTTGACCTTGGCATGAACGGCGCATTCGCAACTCGTATCCAACAGCAGATGGCCGACGGTCACTTCGCGGCGGAACGCGACATGGGGAAATACCTGTTGCATGGTCCAGGCGGCCTCGATCGCCTTGCGCGAGCTCAAATGCAACAAGTTGATATTCAGGCAATTCGTTTCGTTGGCGAGATAAGACGCGATCCAGATCGCCAACCCTTCCGAGTGCGGCGGACGCGCGGCACTGTAGGCGGCGAGCCCGGTCAGCTTGCCCTCGCGCTCGACGATCTTCGTATAGGCGTTAAGAATGTCGGCCAGCTCGCAATGCAGGCTGACGCTGATACAGGGCGCCTTATCGGGGAATTTGGCCATCAGCCGCTGCGCCGAGCGCATGATGAATTCGAAATGGGCGATGTCGTAGCGGTCGTCCGGCCCGGTCATCAGAAATTCGTTCTGCTGCGACGACGGTCCGTGCAGACCGTAGCCGCCATAGAACATGAATATCTTGAACGACGTGACGCCGTGATCGAGCACCAGATGCTCCATCTCGTCGATATGCGCGGCCTCGATCGGCGCGATGTGATAGCCGTAATCGACCCAGAACCGTCCATCTGACTGCTTGAACACTTCGGGCATGAATTCTCGATAGGGCCCGCCGCGATTCAAATAATAATGGCCGGTGCGGATGTAATTCAGGCTGGAGGTAACGCCGCCCATCGCCGCAGCCTTGCTTTCGGAAACCGCGTCTTCGGCCAGCGGCGAATAGATCCCGACATGCATGTGCGCGTCGACGCAGCCGGGAAAGGCCAGATAATTCTTGCCGTCGAAAACCTGCTCCGCCTCCCCGACCGCGAGCTCGGGTGCGAGGCGGCTGATCTTGCCGCCCTTGATGCCGATATCGAGGCAATCGACGGAGGTCTTGTTGGGGCGGACGACGCGAGCATTCTTGATGACGAGATCGAACAGTTTCGACATTCCGCTTTCCTCACCAACTATGCGTCATAACGTTTTCCGACGGCGAGCAATTCCGGCGTGCCGATCAAATCGTTGAGGCTCGTGAAGTCGAGCATCCGGGAGCGGTACGGCTCGGAAGTGCCGTGCGCGGCCAACGCGCCGTAATATTCGCGCGCCATATGCCCGAGCGCGCGCACGATGCCACCGGGAAAGATCACCAACGCAAAGCCCATCGCTTCGAGCTCGGCAGCCGGTAGCACCGGCGTCTTTCCGCCCTCGACCATATTGGCCATCAGCGGCACGCTATTGAGCGCCCCTGGAATGCGCTTGAGCTCGGCTTGCGTCTTCGGCGCTTCGACGAACAAGATGTCGGCGCCAGCATCACGATAAGCAAGCGCGCGCTCGATCGCCTTGTCGAATCCTTCGACGCCCACCGCGTCAGTGCGTGCAATCACCAGCGTGTCGCGCGACTGCCGGGCATCGAGCGCCGCCTTGATCTTGCCGACCATTTCGGCTGGCGGCACCAACCGCTTCTCATCGAGGTGGCCGCAGCGCTTGGGAAATGACTGGTCCTCGATCTGGATCGCGTTCGCGCCCGCGCGTTCGAATAGCCGCACGGTGCGCGCAACGTTGAGCGCATTGCCATAGCCGGTATCGGCATCGACGATCAGAGCGGCGGCAACCCGATCGCGGATCATCCCGATGACATCGGCGACTTCGCTCATGCTGACCAGGCCGATGTCGGAGCGCCCGAGGCGGGTATAGGCGATCGCCGCGCCGGAAACGTAAAGCGTTCTAAAGTCGGCCTGTTCGGCGACCAGCGCGGTGAAAGCGTCGTAGACGCCGGGTGCAACCACGATGGGCTTTCGCGTGAGGCGGGCTCGCAGGCTGTCCGGTTCCGTCATCATTGCAGCCCCAGATAGGCGCGTTTGAGTTTTGGATTTTCGCGAATATCGGCCGAGCTCCCCTGTAGCACGAAGGCGCCATTTTCGAGAATGTAGGCGCGGCTCGCCACCTCGAGGCTCTGCATGACGTTTTGCTCGACCAACAACAGCGTAATGCCTTCGGTGTTGAGGCGCCGGATCAAGGCGAACAGCTCCTCGACCAAAAGCGGCGAAAGGCCGAGCGAAGGCTCGTCAAGAATGAGCAGTCGCGGCTCGGCCATCAAGCCCCGCCCGATCGCCAGCATCTGCTGCTCGCCGCCCGATAAAGTGCCGGCGCGCTGCGCGTGCCGCTCGGCAAGCCGCGGAAAGATCGTGAACACACGCTCGCGATTCTGGTTGCGCCGGGCGCGGGCGCGACGATAGCCGCCGAGATCGAGATTTTCCGCAACCGTGAGGTCCGGAAATATGCAGCGCCCTTCCGGCACGTGAATGAGCCCGCGGCCGACGATCGCAGCCGGCGTCTCGCGCTCGATGGCGCTGCCGGCGAACCGGATGGTGCCGCGTGTTGCACGAAGGACGCCCGAGATGGTGCGATTGAGCGTCGATTTTCCCGCACCGTTGGCGCCCAATATCGCGACGATCTCACCCGCGACGACGGCGAGATCGATATCGCGCAGCACCTCGGTTGCGCCGTAACCGGCGGCAAGCCCGCTGATGGCGAGGAGCGGCTCAGCCATGGACCGCTCCCACAGCATTAAGGCGCGCCGCCGCGCCCCGGCCGAGATAGGCCTCGATCACCCGCGCATCGCCGACCACTTCTTGTGGCGAGCCTTCGGTGAGGATGTGGCCTTCCGCCAGCACATAGACGTATTGGGCGAGACTCATCACCGCCTGCATGACGTGCTCGATCATCACAATGGTGATGCCGCGGTCGGTGACGGCGCGGATCGTCGGCACCATGGCGGCGAGCTCGGTTGGATTGAGCCCGGCCAGGACTTCGTCGAGCAGTAGGACGGCGGGTTCCGTCGCCAGCGCGCGGGCGAGCTCCAGGCGCTTTCGACCCGCGACCGTGAGGCTGGCGGCGGGCTTGTCCAGCATTTCAACAAGACCGACCAGCTGCGCGATTTGGGCGGCAGCGTCGCGTGCCGCCGCGCGGGAGCGCCGCGACAAGTGGGCGCCGATCGCAATATTCTCGTGTACGGTCAGCCCGGCGAACGGCCGCACGATCTGGAACGTACGGGTGATGCCGCGCCGCGCCAGCCGGTATGGCGGAACGCCGGTGATGTCATCGCCGCGGTGATAGATACGGCCCATGCTCGGCGTCAGAAATCCACTGATCATCGCGAACAAGGTCGTCTTGCCGGCGCCGTTCGGACCGATCAGTGCAGTAATGCGTCCGGACTGGACATCGAGTGAGACGTTATCCACGGCCAGCAATCCGCCGAAGCGTTTGCTGACGCCATCGACGCGGAGCAGCGGCTCAGCCATGGGGCTGCCCGGGTCGCAGTGATTTCACGGCAGCGAAACGCTGGAACGCTCCGCGAAGCAAACCGGCAATGCCGCTTGGGGCGAAAGCCACAATGAGAATGAGCACGCAGCCATAGATGACGAGATCGAGCCCCGGCGCGTCGCCGGCGACAAGTTTTGTCGCTTCGCCCAGCGTCTTGACCACGAGCGCGCCGAGCAGCGGACCGAACACCGTGCCGGCGCCGCCGACGATGGGCGCCAGCAGCGCCGCAATCGAGATCCACGAGCCGTAGGCGATGCCGGCATCGACGAACAGGAAATACTGGGCGTAGAAACAGCCGCCCGCGGCGGCGATCGCCGCCGAGACGGTCATGGCGCCGAGTTTTATCAGCGTCGTATTCACGCCAAGCGCCTTGGCGGCGTCCTCATTCTCGCGCAACGCCAACAGATAGGCGCCGAAGCGGCTGTCCTCGATCATGCGCATGATCACCAGCGATACGGCAACAAGCCCGAGAATGATCCAGTAGAACGGCACGCGGCTCTGAAACTGCAACGCCTCGGGACGTAGGTCGAGCTTGATCAGTGTCCCCACGCCCGCACCTGTGATCGGCGCGACGCTGGCGATGATGCGCAGCACTTCGGCGAAAGCGAGCGTGACCAGCGCAAAGTACGAGCCCTTCAGCCCCGAACGGAAGCTCAGCGCGCCGATGATGGCGCCCACTGCGGCACCGGCGGCGATACCGACGGCGAATCCGAGCCAGGCGTTGACGCCGTATCGCACCTGGAGAATCGCGGTCGCATAGGCGCCGGTGCCGAAGAACGCGGCATGGCCGAACGAATACTGGCCGCCATAGCCGCCGAGCAGGTTCCAGCCCTGGCCGACCAGCGCGGTCAACAGCGCCACCACCAGGAAATTGAGCACGAGGTTGGACGCGGTGACGAGCGGCACAGCGGCGAGCAGCGCCACCACAACGGCGATCGGCGCCAACGCCCTCATGCCCGCTCTCCGAACAGGCCGCTAGGCCGGAACAACAGAACAAGAATGAACATGACGAATATGCCGATCTGGCCGAGCGATTCGCCGAGATATAGGCCCGACAGGCTTTCCACCACGCCGACGAACAGGCCGGACACCAACGCACCAACCACCGAGCCCATGCCGCCCAGCACGACGATGGTGAAGGCGATCAGCACAAAGGCGTTGCCGGCGGTCGGATTGACGTAATAGGTCGGAATCAACAGGCATGCCGCAACCGCAACACAGGCGGTGCCGAGGCCGAACGTCACCGCGTAAATGTGGCCGACATCGATGCCCGACAGCTCGGCGCCGAGCTTTTCCTTCGCCACCGCCCGGATCGCTTTGCCGGTGTCAGTCCAGCGCATGAAAAGCCACAGCGCGAGCGCCACCAGGATGACGACGGCAAACGCGATGACGCGTGGCACGGCGAGAAAGGCAGTGCCGATTTCGATCACATCGAAGGCGTAAGGCAGGTTGATGGTGCGGGTATCGGCGCGGAAGGCGACGAGCAGTGCGTTCTCGATGACAATCGCGAGCCCGAGCGTTATCAGGAGAATGTTGCGATCGTCGCCGTGACCGGCCAGGCCGATGACAAAGCGTTGCAAGGCGTAGCCGAGCCCGAAAAACAACACCGTCAGCGGCACCGCCGCGAGGTAAGGATCGAGGCCGAGCAACTTATAGGCAAAGAACGCAGCGAACATGGCCGCGGTCAACAACGCGCCGTGCGCGAAGTTGATGATGTGCAGCACGCCGTAGATCAGCGTCAGCCCAAGCGCGATCAGGGCATACACCGCCCCGGTCATCAGTCCGTTGAACACCGCCGGAACGAGGATGGCCGGTGACAGCATAAAGCGGATCCGCGGCAACGGCGCGCGTACGGCGCCGTCCGTTACACCGGCGTCATGCCGGCGGCATTGGGAACACGGGCTTCGCTGAGGCAAACGCGGCGGGCAGGATCACCTGGATATCGTTGCCCAAGACCTGAGTGTTCACCGGCGCGGCGCCCTGGTTCTGGCCGTTGATGAACTTCGTCGGCCCATAGGGCATCACGTGGCCCGAGAAGGTCGAGCTCTCCAGCGCCGCGGTGATCTTGGCACGATCGGCGCTTGCGGCGCGTTCCAGCGCATCGGCGAGCAGCAGCACGCAGGAATAGTTCATGTAGACTTCGTAGGTGAAGAACTCGCCCTTCCCTTCGACCTTCTTTTTCAGCTCGATCGCCTTCGGGTTCTTGGGATCGAACCAGTGATTGCAATCCATGATGTATTGCGCGGCTTCGGGAAACTCCTTGACGAACTTGTAGGACGACGCCGCGCCGCCGAGCACCGAATAGATGCCCTTCGGCCGGACCCGCTGCTGCTGCATGGTACGCGCCAGGAGCACATATTCATTGTAGTAGTTGGCCGGAATGACGAGGTCGGGATTCTGCGCCTTGATCTGCAGCACGACGTTGTTGAAGTCGCGGGTCGGCGTCGGATGCGGAATGGTTTCCAGCACCTGGAAGCCGCGGTCGGGCAATTGCGCATTGAGCAATTTGGCCAGCCCCGCGCCGAACGCCGAGTCCTCGTGAACGATCAGCACGGTCTTTGCGACCTTGCCGGCCTGATCGTTGATGCTGACGAGATTGTCGAGCGCGGTCTTGGCGATGACGCCAAAACCTGGGCCAAAGCGGAACGTGTTCTTCAGCCCGCGGGTGACGATGCTGTCGACGACGCCGACATCGACGATATAGGGCAGATCGTAGCGGGCCGCGGTCTGGCTCGCCGCCAGGCAGATGGCGCTAGCATAGCCGCCGACGATCGCGGCGACTTCGGCTGAGTTCATCTTTTCGACCTCGGCGTTACCGCCTTCCGGCGTCGATTGCGCGTCGCCGAGCACCGCCGCGATCTTGGCGCCACCGAGCGCCTTGATGCCGCCCGCCGCATTGATCTCGTCGATCGCCATGGTCGCGCCGAGCCTGCCTTGCTGGCCGGAGTAGGACAGCGCACCGGAAACCGGATGCAGGACTCCGACCTTCACCGCGGCCGCCTGCGCGCGCGCTACGACCGGCGCGTTGACGAGACCGGCGGCCGCGACCGCGCCCAATCCGGTCGACTGCAAAAACAGGCGGCGGCTTACGCTTGCGTACGGACGGGACATTGGCTTTCTCCCCCTGATGACCGGCCCGGAGACTAACATTAGTCTGATGGGCGTTGCTATATTGGCCTCCCCTCCACCTCACGCGGCATCCGCTTTCGGCATGACTGAAGCCCAAACCCTGATCGACAAACTCTGGGCCGCACACGAAATCGTGCGCCGCGAGGACGGCGATTCGCTGCTCTGGGTGGATCGCCATTACGTCCATGAAGGCTCGTTCCATGCCTTCAGCCGGCTGGCGGAGCGCGGCGCGCCTATTGCCGAGCCCGGTCTGACATTCGGGGTGGCCGATCATTACGTGCCAACGCGAGCGCCCCGCGACAAGATCGGGAATCCTGAAATTGCGCGCATGGTGCGCCAGATGGATGAAAACGCCGCCAAGCACCGGATCAAGCTGTTCGGCCTCAACGATCGGCGGCAAGGCATTGTGCACGTGGTCGGGCCCGAGCAGGGCCTCACGCTCCCCGGCTTGCTGATCGTCTGCGGCGACAGCCACACTTCGACGCACGGCGCGCTTGGCGCGTTTGCGTTTGGCATTGGCGCTTCCGAAGTGGCGCATGTGCTGATGACGCAAACGATCTGGCAGCGCCGGCCCAAACGCATGCGCATTACGGTGAACGGCGAGGCCGCGCCCGGAATCGGCGCAAAAGACATCGTACTCGCGATCATCGCCAAGATCGGCGCCGATGGCGCGACCAGTCACGCCATCGAGTTCGCCGGCTCCGCCATCCGCGCGCTGTCGATCGAGGGCCGGCTCACATTGTGCAACATGTCGATCGAGGCCGGGGCGCGCTGCGGCATGGTCGCGCCGGACCATGTGACATTTGAATATGTGAAGGGCCGGCCCTTCGCTCCCAAAGGAGCCGCGTTCGATCAAGGGGTCGAAGCCTGGTCCAAGCTCAAGACCGACGACGGCGCCGAATTCGATCGCGAGGTTGCGCTCGATGCGGCCGCGATCGCACCGGTCGTCACCTGGGGAACGAGCCCGCAACACGCCTTGCCGATCGATGCCAGCGTGCCGGATCCCGCGGGCGAGACAAATCCGGCGCGCGCCAACGAGCTGCGCGAGGCCATCGACTATATGGGCCTGCGCCCGGGCCAAAAACTCACCGCGATTGCGATCAATCGCGCCTTCATCGGTTCCTGCACCAATGCGCGGATCGAGGATTTACGCGCGGCGGCCGCGGTGCTCGCTGGCCGGACCAGCAAGGTGCCTGGACTGGTGTCGCCCGGCTCCTCGTTGGTCAAACGCCAGGCCGAGGAAGAAGGGCTCGACCGCGTGTTCCGCGACGCCGGCCTGGAATGGGGCGAATCCGGCTGCTCCATGTGCGTCGGCATCAACGGCGACATTGTCGCACCAGGCGAGCGCTGTGCCTCGACCACCAATCGCAATTTTCGCGGCCGACAAGGCCCTGGCGCGCGCACGCATCTGATGTCGCCGGCCATGGTCGCGGCGGCTGCAGTGGCGGGTCGCCTGTCGGACGTCCGGCCGCTCTTGGCCGGCCGCAAGGTTTGAGCGCCATGGACAAGTTCACCCGCATAACCGCGACGGCGTGCCCGCTCAACGTCACCAACATCAACACCGATCAGTTGCTGCCCGCACGTTATCTCAAGTGGCCGCGCGCGGCGGGTCTCGGCAAGGTGCTGCTGCAAGACCTGCGATTCGATTCCGCAGGCCGCGCGGAGCCGGATTTCCCGCTCAACCGGCCGCAATGGCGCGACGCGAAAATTGTCGTCGCCGGCCGCAATTTCGGCTGCGGCTCGTCGCGCGAGGCCGCCGTCTATGCCCTGTACGACTATGGCATTCGCTGTGTGATCGCGCCGTCGTTCGGCGACATCTTCGCCGGCAATGCCGTGCAGAATGGGCTGCTCACCGCCGCCGTTCCCGACGACGTGGCGGCGGAGCTCATGGCGCAGCTGACGACGACGCCGGGGACGCCCGTTACCGTCGATCTCGAACAGCAGACTATTTCATGCGGCAATCACAGCTACGGTTTCGCTATCGATCCGGTCCGGCGAATGCGGCTGCTTAACGGCTGGGACGATATCGCACTCACCGAAAGCTTCTCCGACCGTATCTCGGCATTCAAAGCGGCGGATCGTATTCACCGCGCGTGGGCTTTGCCGTCTGAATAGCTCGCTTCGCACAGTCACGGTGACGAAACTGTGCCTACTGCCCTAGGCGGGCGTCTTACCGAGTCTCGTTCCGACCGATCAGCGAATATGGAGATCCCCGTTTTGGCTCTGAAAGACGATCCAGCAGGGTGCGCCGCGTCTTTGCCTCGGTTAGAATGTCCGCCGTCGAGAGCCGTGAAAAGTCCCCAATGGTAGATCCCGTCAATGAGCTTGGTTATCGCCTGCAATCCGCCCTGCGCGCCAGTTTCGGCGACGAGGCAGGCTCCGTAGTTGCCGACATTCACCGCTCGGATTATGCCGACTATCAGTCCGACGTGGCGCTGGGCTTGGCGCGACGGCTGCGGCGTGCTCCGCGCGAAATCGCCGCCGCGGTGGTCGAACGGTTGCCCCCCGACGCGGTGCTGCAAGCCGCCACGGTATCGGAGCCCGGGTTCATCAATCTGACGCTGCGGTCGGAATATTTATCGAGCGCCTTGGGCCACATGCTGGCGGACGAGCGTTTTGGCATCGGCCTGCCCGCGCATCCCGACACGGCGGTTGTCGACTACTCGTCGCCCAATCTCGCCAAGGAAATGCATGTCGGCCATTTGCGCAGCACCATCATCGGCGACTCATTGGCGCGAGTGCTCGCATTTCTTGGTTATCACGTGGTTCGCCGCAATCACGTCGGCGACTGGGGAACGCCGTTTGGCATGCTAATCGAGCACCTGTTCGACGAGCGGTTGGCCGGCCGCGCGGCCAGCGTACCGGAGCTTTCCAATTTCTACCGGGCGGCTCGCGTCAAATTCGATAGCGATCCCGAGTTTGCCGAACGCGCCCGCCGGCGCGTCGTCTTGCTGCAATCGGGCGATGAGAAAACCCTAGCGCTGTGGCGCCAGCTGATCGCGGTAACGATCGACTACATCGATGCGCTCTACCGGAGGCTGGACGTCCTGCTCACGCCCGACGATATCGCCGCCGAGAGCCACTACAATGCCGACCTCGCCGACGTGGTAAACGAATTGGAGAGCAAAGGACTTGCGGTGATCAGCGACGGAGCAGTGTGCGTGTTTCCGCCCAGCTTCATCCGTCGCGACGGGGCGCCGCTGCCGCTCATTGTGCAAAAAAGCGATGGCGGTTTCGGCTATGCCGCCACCGATCTTGCCGCGCTGCGCTATCGACTCCGCACGCTGGGAGCCAAGCAAGTGCTCTACGTCGTCGGAACGCCGCAGCACCAGCATCTCAGCATGGTGTTCGCCGTCAGCCGCATGGCGGGCTGGGCCGACGACAAGGTTCGGCTGGAGCATGTCGGGTTCGGATCGGTGCTGGGTCCGGACAAGAAGATGCTCAAGTCGCGTTCCGGTGAGAGCATCGGCCTCGTCGAGCTCCTCGACGAGGGCGTCGAGCGGGCACGCCGTCTAGTCGACGAGAAATCGCCGGACCTCGACGAACGCGTGCGCGCGGCAATCGCGCAGGCGGTCGGCATCGGCGCAATCAAATATGCCGACCTGGTCAATGACCGCATCAAAGACTACGTGTTCGATTGGAATCGGATGCTGGCATTCGACGGCAATACCGCGCCATATCTGATGTATGCCCACGCCCGTATCTGCTCGATTCTCAGCAAGGCCGGCGCCGGCGGCCAGGACGATGCGCCGGTGCATTCGGTTATTGGACTCGATGCGCCCACCGAGCGCGCCCTGGCGCTTGAGCTGGCGCAGTTTCCGCGCGTCGTCCAACGCACCGCGGAAACGCTGAAGCCGCACCGCTTGTGCCAGTACCTGTTCGAGCTCGCCACCGCGTTCACGGCTTTTTATCAGGCTTGTCCGGTGCTCAGGGCCGAGGAGCCGGTGCGTTCCTCGCGTCTCGCGCTGTGCATGCTGACCGCACGCGTTCTCGCCAAAGGCCTCGATCTTCTCGGCATTGCAGCGCCGGAGACAATGTAGCGCGGCAATCCGGGAGCGCGCATCGGTAACGGGCGGCGAGAGCGAGGCCGAGCACCCTGTCGGTCTGGGCGTCGATCGCCAGCGTGAATTTGGTCCACCGCTCAACAGGCAGGTCGGCGCGCTTGTCGCGCTTGACAACAACAGGCCAGACGAACGCGATTGTTGTCGATCAATGGCTGTGATCGACATCGCCGGGCGAAATGCGGGGTACGGGTCCGAAACGACGCCGAGCATCGTCGCGGCCAATGGGCCTGTCAGGAACGAGCAAGTCAGGCGGCCGGTTGCAATACCGATGCCGATTCCGGATATCGGCCGCCGTAGCGAAACAGCCGAAACCAACGCGGCGATACCTTGTTGAGCACCAAGCCGGCAATTTTCTGCGCATCCATATCCAACAGATCGACAGCTTCAGACACGGCCTGCCGAGGGGTGCCATCCCATTCCACGACCAGTACGGCACAATCCGACCATTTGAGATACGGCGTTATCCCGCCGATCGGCAAGATCGCTGGAGTATCGAGAACCACGAGATCGAACTCATTGCGGCACTGGCGCAGCAGCGATTCCAGACGCGCGGTGTCGATAGTCTCCGGCTGCGCGGCCCGCGACGGGTCGCGCGCTCCCAGCACGCTTAGCCCCGTGGCGGGGTCCTTCGCCAGCGCCTGCCGAAGCGGAATCTGCTCACTGAGAACTTCCGACAGCCCGGCCTTTCTCGAGCCAAGCACCAGGCCGGCTTTGCCGGTATAGATGTCGCCGTCGATCAGAAGCGTGCGCAGGCCGATATCGGCGGCGGCAAGCGCGAAATTGCAGGCAAACGTCGACTTGCCTTCACCGGGCACCGCCGAGGCCACTGTGACGATTTTACTCGTCGTCATATCATCGATTAAGCGGGCCTGTATTGCGCGCAACTGCCGGGCGTAAGCGGACCGGGGATAACGGAGCGCAAATCGGCAAGCTTTTCCGCCTCCGTCCCCTTTCGACGGCGAACTGCGCCAATTGCGAGACCATTCCGTGTCATCCGGTTGTGTCGGCAGCATGCCCAGCGTCGGCAATGCCAGAAATTGCGTAGCCTCGCGCAAGCTGCGAAACCCTTGACGCATCTGCTCCATCAGCAGCGCGATCGCGATCGCGAGAAGCAATCCTGCGCAGGCCGCCGCGCCAAGCAGTAGCGACATTGCCGGACGGCTCGGTTTCAGAGGCGGCAGCGCCGGGGCAACGATGCGCGCGTCGGCGATCTGCATGCTTTGCTGCTCGGAGGTTTGCTTGGCGCGGTTGAGGAATTGCTCGAACAGATCACGGTTAGCCTGCGCGTCCCGCTCCAGCTCATGCAGCTTAATATCGGCCTGATCGGCTGCGGCAAATTGTTCCTTCAGCCCGGCAAGCGCGCTCTCCAGCGTATTCTGGCGATTGACCGCGGTTTGATAGTCGTTGCGGACGCCGGCAAGAATGCGGGTGATTTCGTCGTCGATTTGCCGTCGCACGTCGGCGAGTCGGGCGCGAACTACGGTCAGCGCCGGATATCTCTCACCGTACATCGTGCTGTATTCCGATACGGTGCGGGCGGCTTCGGTGTATTGCGAGCGCAGATTGGTAATGACCGGCGACTGCAGCACCTCACTCAACGTCGACGGATCGTCCTTGCGCCGCGCAGCAGATTCGACCTGCTCCATTCGTGCGCGGGCATCGGCGGTGTAGGTCCTTGCCAGAGCGATTTGCTGCGTGAGATCCTCGATCTGCCGATTGATGAGCTTGTTACCTTGCGTCACATCGACAATGTTATGGGACGATCGGTAGCTCTCGACCGCTTCATCCGAGCGGCGAACGCGCTCGCGCATGTCCTGCATCCTGGCATCGAGCCATTCGGACGCGCTCGCGGTAGTGTTGCTGTTAACCTCGCGCTGGTCGGCGAGATAAGCCAGGGCGACGGCGTTGGCAATGCGCGCCGCCTTCGCCGCATCTTTTGCATAGAAATTAATTTCAAGGACGTAGGTCTGGCCGCGGCGACGTACCGTCAAATTTTTTTGCAAATTGGATATGAGACGCTCGTCTTTGGTCCGTTGCAGCGCACCGGAGTCGCCTCCGAGAATCGCGTGTAAGCTGTTACTGATCTCGTCCCACCACGATGGCCGGAAAAATTCCGGGTCGTCCTCCAGTTTCATTGCCGTAATAACTTTGCGGGCAAGAGCCGTTGATGTGATGATTTCTACCTGACTTTCGACCGCCGCGGCGTCGGCGCCAATTCCGGTAAGCACGGTCGGCGTATCGGTGACGTGGAGTTGTCGTGGATCCACGATCACGACCGCGGTTGCCTGATACTTCGGCGGAATAACGATCAACGCTACGGTGGCGAAAGCCACCGTGGCCAGCGTAATGCCGGCAATCAAGCGCGCACGCCAACACAGCGTCAGCCAGAACGTGCGAAGATCGAAAGCATTGGTGTCGGCGGACGGCTCGACCCGCTCCAACGTTTCGACGCGCGCGAGCGCGCTCAGTACTGAATCGTCGAGCGGCGGCGGATTAGCACTATTCCGCGTCAACATCGCGCGCACTCCAAGCTATCGGGTTTCCAACCGTCAAATAGTTCTACATTCCGCCGACGTCCGCTAATGTAATGTCTTGTCAACCTTAACCGATTTGCATCTGTCATTAACTTTAAAGATTCGCCATCGGCGCAATTTTTGCTCCCGGCCGTCGCACTTTCGCAGCGGTCCGATTTGCGAACGACAGACGAACGGCTACGATAAAACGTCGGTTGATCATTCGTGCGGCGCGTGGCCGGTGCCGCGCCAACCGTCCCTGTCGCAGCCCCACAACGACCCGCGGAGATAATGGTGCCTCGGACCGCGAATAGCCTGGCGAAATGGGCGATAAGGGCGACGCTGCTCGCGATCATATTGCTGTCCGTCGGCAACTTCGTCGGCTCCATCAATGAGACGCTCACTCAGGGTTTGCCGTATCTGCAGCAAAGCCTGGGGCTGACGTTTTGGGTCGTCGTGTTGTACGCGAGCTGCTTCATTCCGCCGGTGCTGCGGGTGGAACGCTCGCCCGACATCGTCGCAGGATTGGTTTTCTTCAGCTTCGTCGTCCTGTCCGTCGCGTGGTCCAACCATTCGGGCGACAGCGTCATGAAATCCGTCGCGCTGTTGATCACCACGATCGGCGTGATCCGGCTCGCCTGCCGTATGTCGCTCGATGCCATCGTCGGCTGCACGATCATTGGACTTTTCATTCTGACCGTCCTGTCTCTCGTTGTCGTGCTGCTTTTCCCCGACATCGGGGTCGCGACCGGTTGGATGCAGGAAGGCCTGTGGCAGGGCATTTTCGACTCAAAGCAGAGCCTTGGCCTCAGCGGAGCGCTGTTGATGTTCTTGGCCTGTCACAACGCACTGCGGCGCGGCGGCAAGATCCAGTTCCTCGTCTTGTTCGCCTTGGGCGCGATTTGTGTCATTGGGTCGGGATCGCGAGGCGGCGGTGCGCTGGCGCTGGCTGCCATTGTCAGCTGTTATCTGTCGCGCCGGTCACCGCGCTTTGGAACGCTGCTGGCCTTTGGGCCGATTGCGATGACCATCGTGGCCGGCGCGCTTATGGCCTACATTATGAGCACGGGGCATGATTACCTGCCGTGGTTCGACGACCAGCTCAATTTCACCAACCGGACTCAAATCTGGGAATATGCGCTTCGCCACTTGAGCGAACGCGCGCTTTTTGGCTTCGGGCTCAACGGTTTTTGGACGACACCGGAGTTCTATTTCGGATTCCTGCACGAACACGACTGGGTGCTGGACAATTATCACAGTGGTTACGTGGCGATCCTAACGGAAACCGGCATCGTCGGGATGACTTTGTTCGCGCTTTGCGCGCTGCTGTTCGGCTTCCGGATGTCGTGGTTGCGAACGAACCGGCTGATCGCTGCGGCCGATTACGATCTCATCGTCGGTTACGCAAATCTCATGTTTCTGATCAACTTCAGCGAGACATTGTTTCTCAGATCGACCGATTTCTCGGAAGCGTTACTGGTGGCATTTTTCATTGCCAGCGCCGGCGCGCGGTTGCCGACGTCTCAATCGCTGCCGCGTCGTTCACTGACGACTCAAAAGCGGCAATTTGCATGACGATTATTTCCGTGGGAGCGAAGCGATGCATAAGCCAAAGCGGTAAAGTGGAGCGGGCGCTGACGTCGATCTTACGCTCCTGCAGCGCAGGGATCGCTGGCATGGCCCAATCGGCGATGCTGTGCTCGGTTATGGTCTTTGCGTGTGCTTTACCGGCGGCCTCGCCCTGCGCGGCCCAGAACAAAGCCACAGCCACGGCGCAGCGAATGGCCGAGGGCGTCAATATTCTCGGTTATGACGGCATTTGGGACGGTGGCGTCGATGCTCCGTTCAAACAGCGTTATTTCAAAATGATTCGTGATGCCGGCTTCCATCACGTGCGGATCAATCTGTCCGCATTTAAATATATGGACAGCAGAAACGATCTAGATCTGAGAATACTGGCGCGGCTCGATTGGGTGTTGGAACAGGCCGTTGCCAACGATCTTATCCCAGTCATCGACGAACATGACTACGATCAGTGTCAGCGCAATCCGGACGATTGCGGCGTCAAGCTGCGCGCTTTCTGGAAGCAACTTGCAGATCATTACGCAGGTCGATTTCCCACGGCAGTGTTCGAGATTCTCAATGAGCCAGGCGGCAAAATGACGGCGGCCTGGTGGAACGCGTTCATACAGTCCGCCTTGCAGGTGATCAGAGCCAACAACCCCGCGCGCACGGTCATCGTGGCGGCGATCAATTCCGAAGATCCTCTTGAAATCCGAAAGCTCGAGCTGCCGCCGCAAGACCGCAACATTATTGTTGCCGTCCATTACTACAAGCCGATGCAGTTTACCCATCAGGGGGCGCCGTGGTCGTGGCGTTTCGCCCTGTTGCGAGGCATCGACTGGGCCAGCGAGGACGACAAGAGCCGAGTCACAAACGACTTGGAGACCATCAATGCCTGGGCGAAGGAACAGGGGCGTCCGATCTACCTCGGTGAGTTCGGCGCCTACGAGGCCGCCGCCATGGACGCGCGGGTGCGCTACACCTCGTTCGTGGCGCGCACGGCCGAACGCCTGGGCTGGCCGTGGGCCTATTGGCAGTTCGATCACGATTTTGCGCTGTTTCACACCGACACCGACCGGTGGGTGACACCCCTTGTCAACGGATTGATGCCGCACAGCGCGCGTGCCGAAACACCGGAACGCGCGGACTACAGCAGCCGGCAGACAACGCCGTAGAACGCGCGATTATGGCGGGCAAGGCGCTTGGCGCGCTGCACTGGAGCGGCGGACATCCACAAGGTGCGAGCGCAATCTGTTAACTCCGAACAAGTGCCCTCGCGGATTAACGTAAATATGCTGCGGCGCGGGTTTCTCGCGCGTTGCTCGGTTACTGTTCTATGGCTGCAGCGCGGCGGCGAGGTCGCGCAACATTTGCGACGGAGCATCGGTGATGCAGAGTCCCACGCCCCTTTCGTGCGCGAACGGCCCGACCGATACGGCAGCGGTCTTCGGTGGTCCCACTGTCGCGTTCGACGTGCGGTTCAACAAATAAAGAATCGGCAGCTCGACGATGAAAATCGCGCAAAGCGTTTCTTCTCGATTTGCCGAGTCCGGGATCGCGCAAGGCGCGCTGGTCGCCTTTCTGATCAAGCTTGGCGGCTCGTCGCTGAACATCGTGATGTTCACGATCGCGGCGCGCGTCATCGGACCGGCTGAATTTGGCCAATTCGCGATCTGGTTCAATCTGGTTTCATTCCTTGCCGTCATTGCACTATGCGGCCAGGAGACTCTGATCGTCCGCTCATGGAACGAATACACCCACCAGCACCGCTACGACCTCGTGCGTGGAGCGATCTCGTTTGGCATTGTCGTATGCGCGGCAGCGGCGCTGTTCTGGGCCGCTTGCGTCGCCCTCGGCAGCAGCGTGGCCGGCTGGGCCGCCTCGCCGGGCCTCGTCATCGCCGCCTGTCTGTTTCTGATCGCGCAGACAATGGCATCTTTCAGCTCCAATCTGGCGCGAACCGTCGTGGGCTATTTGCTTGGCGAGAGCTTGCGCGAAGCCTGGCGCCTCGTCGTGATCATCGGTGCGCTGGTGTTGGCTCTTGGCCACCTCCAGGTCACGATGACCATGCTGTTCGCGCTGTGCATCATCGGCGTAAGCCTGATGATGCTGATACAATACGTGGTCGTTCGGCGCAGTCTGCCCCCGCAAATTCGCGGCGTCGCGCCGACGACCGACGTGTCGGCCTGGGTCAAGCGCTCATTGCCGATGTGGGCCGCCGCCTTCCTCGATGCATCGAGCCAGTATCTCGACGTCATCCTGCTCGGACTGCTGTTGAGCCCGGTTGCGGCCGGCGGCTATTTCGTCGCCGCGAGGCTCGCCAACGTATTCGCCATGATCGCCGGCGGGATGGCGAACTATTCGGCGACGCCGATCGCCTCGCTGTTCTTCACCGGGCACCATCCCGAGCTGCAACGGTCGCTGCGGATGGTATCGCTCGCGGTGGCCGCGCTGGTCGTCGCCGGCCTCGCGGTGATCTTCGTCGGCGGCGATTTACTGCTGATGATCTTCGGCAATAGCTATGCCGACCAGCACGGCATCCTGGTGGTGCTGTCGATCGGCACCGCAGTGGCAGCTCTGGGCGGGCCGGCCATGTACGTCCTGCTGCTGACCGGTCATGAAGGCTTGTATTCGCGGGTCGTGGTGATCGGTCTGGTGCTGCGAATAGTCGCATTGGTCGTTTTGGCGCCGAGGTTCGGCGCCATCGCCGCCGCCTTCTCGTGGAGCGCGTGCCTGATCGGAACCACGATCGCCTTGAACGCGGTGTGCCGGCGCTATGTCGGCATCGATCCTTCCGTGATCACGCTGCTCAACCCCGCGAACACGCTCATGACTCCGGTTCCGGCTTCGGTGGCCGGCGGCGGCGGGAGAATCGAGCCATGACGAGGGCGGTGCGCGTCGCGCTGATTCAGCCGCAAGCCGAGGGCGCCGGCGCCCAGGAGATCGCTCGGCTGCTCGACCGCGGGCTGCAGGCGCGCGGCTACGAGGTGCATCATGTTTTTTTCTTTCGTCGCACCAAAGCCTTCGACCGCCAGCCGAACGCGATCTTTTGCGCGCACGAGCGGCCGGCGACGCCGTGGTCGCTCGCCCGAACGCTGTTGTCGCTGTTCGGCCATTTGCGCCGGCTGCGCCCCGACGTCGTGCTGTGTTTCCAGCACTATGGCAGCCTGGTCGGCGCGCCAATCGCGCGCGCGGCCGGCATCCCCATCGTCATTGCCAACTGGACCTCGGCGCGCGAATTGACTCCGGCTTGGCTGCAGCTGACCGATCGCTGGTTTGGGGTGCTTGGTCTGTTCGCGCGTGTCGTCACTAATTCGCGCAGCGTCACCCAGGACTTCGCCAATTACCCGTACGCCTATCGCCGCCGGCTGGTCCGAATCGATCACGGCTTCGAAAGCAAGACATGCAATATCCACCGCGCCATCGCGCGGGCGCGGCTGAACCTGCCGGTCAATGTCGTGCTGCTCGGCTGCGTCGCGCGGCTGCATCCGCTCAAGAATTTGACGCTTGCAATCAAGCTATTGGCGTTCGATGCGCACTGGCACCTGGCCATCGCCGGCCAGGGCCCCGAGCAGGACGGCCTCGCCGCGCTGGCGCGCGAGCTCGGCTGCGCCGATCGCGTCCATTTCCTCGGCGAGCTCGCGCCCGATCGGGTGGCGATGCTGCTCAGTGCGCTTGATGTGTTCGTTTTTCCGAGTCTCGCCGAAACTTTCGGGCTTGCGGTCGTCGAGGCGGCGCATGCCGGCGTCCCGGTTGTCGCCAACCGGCTCGCGGTGCTTGAGGAAGTGTTGTCGCCCGATGGTGAGCCTTGCGTGCTGTTCGCCGATGCCGGCAACCCGGCAGCTTTCGCGGCCGCAGTCCACCGCCTCTTGGAGGATACGGCGTTAGCGGCAACTTTGTCGGCCCGGGCGGCAAAGCTCGCCGCGTACTATTCGCGGGAAGCCATGGTTGCCGCCTACGCCGCGCTCATTGAATCCGAAGTGAACGGCAAAACGAAACAGCCGGCTCCAGACAGGCCCTGCGCTCCAGCTTCACGTGATGCAACCCCGCAACGCAATCTCATCATGCGCCTGACCATCCGACTCGACCCGAATCAATTAAGGCAGTGGCACCTGCGCCTGGTCCAGCGCCTGGCGCAGCGGCCGCTCACGCGGGTTGCCGTCGAATGGGGCGGCGCAGCCGCGCCGCTTCCGCGCGCCGCGATCATCATGGCGGCGATCGAATGTTTGATCTACCGCTTGCCTGGGCGAAACCCATTCGCGGTTGCCACACCGGCGGATTTTGCCCTGTTTGTGTCGCGCGACGTTGCCGGCCTTGACGACGTCGTGCTCGATCTCTGCGGCGGCGACCGTCGCCCCGGCGAACGGACTTGGCATTTGTACTTCGATGGCCGCCGCGAGGAAAGCGCCGCCATCGGAGCCCTGGTCCGGTCGTGGACTCCTGTCGTATCCATCGTGGATGCCACGACCGGCAGCGAAATCGTCAGCGGCCATCCTGGCGTTCAAAGCAGCCGCGTGCTGGCCCGCGCATTCGACGACGTTATGGCACGCACCGCGACACTGGTGAAGGCGGCACTCGATGGCGCAACGCCGCGATTTCGCGTCGAACGTCCCGCGCACGCGCGCGCCGGTACAGCCGCGATCGCCTGGTTCTGGCTCAAATCGATGTCGTTGCAGGCCCTCACCCTGTTTTATCGGCTGTTTTACAATACGCCGCATTGGCGCATCGGCTACCGTTTTGTGCGCGGCCGCGACGTGGTCGACCTGCGCGCCCATCCGGACGGCGGTTGGAGCGTTTTGGCGGATAACGGCTTGCGTTTCTATTCGGATCCGTTTCCGGTCGAGAAGGATGGGCGCACGTTTTTGTTTCTCGAAGACCTTGAGCACCGCCTCAACCGCGGAGTCATCTCAGTCGTTGAATTCGATTCGCGCGGGCCGATCGGGACGCCGCGGCCCGTGCTCGATACCGGCTCGCATCTGTCCTATCCATTCGTGTTCGAGCACGGCGGCGAAATGTGGATGGTGCCGGAGAGTTGCAGCACGGCTACCGTCGATCTGTATCGGGCCGAGCGCTTCCCGGATGGATGGGTCAAGCAGGCGACCCTTGTCTCCGGTGTCGTCGCGAGCGATGCGACGCTGTTCGAGCATGACGGCCGCTGGTGGATGTTCGCGACCGTGCAGGATGGCGGCGGCTCCTACTCCGACGCACTTCATGTGTGGTCGGCGCCCGAATTGATCGGCCCTTGGACGCCGCACCGGCGCAATCCCGTTCTCGTCGATTTGGCGACGGCGCGGCCCGGCGGCCGCGTCGTGCGGCGCGGCGACAAGTTGATTCGCCCATTTCAGGATTGCCGGAAGGGCTACGGCACGGCGCTGGGTCTCGCGGAAATCATTCGCCTCGACGACGATCGCTTCGAGCAGCGCGTCGAGACCATCCTGCGGCCAGGGCCGCTGTGGCCGGGGCACCGTCTGCACACCCTCAACCGCGCCGGGCTGCTCGAATGCATCGATGGCTCGGCAGCGCCGAGAAGGCTCCTGCCAGCCTCTGGCGACCGGCAATGGCGCCTGCGCATCAGGCGTTCGCCGAAGACGGCGTGAGTTGGCGCCCAAGCCGCCCGAGGCAAATTTTCAGCAATGCGTTTTGATGAGGAGCCGCCGGCTATCGTCCGAGAGCGGCGCTTGGCTCATCCGGCCAAGTAGAGGATCGCGCCGGTCGCCCCGGTAAGGCCCAGGAGAGCCGCGATCCAGACGGCGCCGATCAGGAGCCAGACCGGCCGATATCGCCGTTCGCCTTGCGTCGCAAAGTTAGGCTGCCACGGTTCCAGCGCCGGTTCCGATTGACGCAGCGCGGCAGAAGCAATTTCGATCTCCGCTACGGCGCGAGCCAGCGCGTCAGAATCGACTGGCGCGGGTGGGGCAATCGAGCGCGCAACGGCGTTCCCTCCGTTCCGCATGCGACCGACTGCGAAGGTTTCAATTGACGCCCGGCCTGCTCCAATGTCGCGCAGCACCGTGTCTCGCGCGCCACTGAGCCCGGACACCGTTTGCCGAGTGTTACTTGAATGCGCCTTGTCGATAAGTCGCAAGCCTTGCGCGTTTTTGTTTACCATCGCGAAGCACCCCCAACCAAAGCCGCCAGGTTTCACTAGTCAGGGCCGCATTCGGTCGCAATATTAAACAATTCGTAACCTTAATCTGACGCGCGGAGGGCCGGGCGAGCGATGCGCCGGGCTGTCGGAGCAATACAAGCGGCCGATGCTGATTTCACACATAGGCCGATGTGGCGGTGACGTTACGTCGGCAGGCAAGCCCGCAGATCAGCGATAGATCGACCGCGGATCTGTTCGCAGCACGGCATTTCCTGCAGCGTCGGCGGCTACGGATGGCCGTGGGACGTCCTTGCGCAGGTGTGCGGTAAGAAGCGCCGCCGCGTGTTTGGCGCCGTAGACAAAGCGCATGACCGGGCCAAACGACTGCGCGCTGGTCACGCCGACAAAGTGCAGGCCCGCAATGGAGGATTGCAGTGCCCGATCCAGGATCGGCGCTCCTTCGTATGTCCTTATCTTTGCCCGCAAGCCTGGTGAGAGGTATTGAATGCGGTCGAGATCGACCCGGTATCCCGTCGCCGCGATGACATGATCGGTTTCGAACGTCACCGTTTTTCCCGGACTCTGCACAGCCAAAGCAAGCTTGCCACCGCGCTCCACTGCGTGAGCGATGGCATGCGACGACAGTAACGGGAACCGATCGCGCGCACGCTGCTCAAGCCACCAGGCGCCGGCGGGCCCCCAACTTCTTGCGACATAGTCATGTCGAAATTGCCGGGGCAGTCGCCGGAAACCATTCGGTAACTCCGAGACAATCACGCTCCGCCAGCCCGGTCCGATACCGGCATCGGGATAACATAGACGTCGGAGCACCGACCGCGACAGGTTGGGAGCTTTGCCCCACGCGACACGGTCGGCGCGAGCGAGCACGCGCACGTTGACTTCCTGCTCGTGCAACAGGACCGCCAACTCGAGCGCGGATTGGCCGCAACCGACGATCGTCACATCCTTGCCCGCGAACTGCGCCAGGTCTCGATGCTCCGAGCTGTGCGATATCAATTCGCTCGGCAAGCCATCGAGTACCGACGGCATTCGCTTGAACGGCAAATATCCTGTCGCTAGGACGACGCACCTTGCCGTAATGACACCGCCGTCCGCCAGAGCGAGCTCAAACCCGTCGTCCACCTGACGCAGATCGATCAGCGTTGCTTCCACGGCCTCGATGCGTGTCTGCTGCTGAAACCACCGTGCGTAGTCCAGGAAATCCGCAATCGACAACGGATTGCCGATGGGCCGATACGCCCCGCCGCGCGAGGCGTAGAAGCGCTCAAGCGTGTAGCGGCGTTGAGGATCAGACAGGTTTGACGCGAAGGGTTCGGATTTCAGGATCATGCCCTCAGGCATGTTGTTTCGCCACGAGGCCATCGGCTGGCCGATGACGAGGCTTTCGATGCCCGCGGCGCGGAAATGCGCCGCGATCGACAATCCATAAGGGCCGGCGCCGACGATTGCGTTTTCAACCTTCACCATGAAGCACGTCCCTGAATTGCCGGATCGATGACGTCATGACTGTTTGCCGCCGGCAACGCGCGGGTGGCGTTTTGCCGGCGCAGCGGCAAAAAGGCGCCGCGTCATTTGCCCGGCCGCTTTGCCAAGCTCGGTGGCGTAATAGGCGAGGCTGGGGATCGGGTCGCTAGCCCGCCAGTAACCGTCATAGATAGGTAGACGAGCCTTCAGCGCGGACCGGCCTCTCCAGCGGTGCCAGGAGTCCTGCCAAGCAACCGGTTGCGCGGGACGAGCCGGCTCGATGTTGGGCAAGCCGATCAAGTCGCGATACGCAACGAGCGGAATGTTGACGCCGTTCAGCGTCGCCACTTCTTCCTGCCAGTCCGTGCGTCCGACGGTCGGCTCGATCACCACGAATATCCGGCGTGCCGGATCCCACTTGAATTCAAGGCTTCCCAGCCCGCAATAATCGCATCGCTCGATGAACGCCGCGGTGAACTGCTCCAACTGCCCGGCGACCTCCGGCGCGGCAATGCATAGCGCGGTGCTTCCGGCCGTCGGTGGATGGCTCAAAATCTTTCGACCGGAAAAGAAGATCGTGCGAGCCCGATCGTGCCCGCGGTAAAAAAGGCAAAAATAGATGTTGCTGACGGGACCCTCGATCCACTCCTGAACGACGAATTCTCCCACCGTTTGCAGGAGCGTGCGGCAAAGTTCGCGCGCTTCTTCGATATCCGCCGGCATATGCAGGCGCTGCGTCCGGCGCAGATAGACCAGCCGCTTGTCGGCAGGTTTGACAATGACCGGAAATCGCAAATCGCCAAGCTTTTCCAGATCGGATACGCGGCTGACCACGATGCTACGCGGAACCGGTAGCCCATGCCGCTCCGCAAATTCATGAAATCGCGCCTTGTTATCGAGGATTTTCACCGTGTCCCGCGACGGAAGCTGGAACCGATAGGCGTGTTTTAATTCCTCGCGGTGCGTCGACACCGTGTGGACAACCATTTCGTCGGCCAGCAGCAGCGCAGGCCGATGGCCGAGGCCGCGTTGCAAAGCCACGAGGCCGTCGACGAGCTTGCGTCCATAAAGCTTTTCCACGATCACGGGCCGGGCGAAGCGCGACCACATGGCGGCGCGGCCATAGGTCGTATCCATGACGATTGTCGGCACGCCGCCGCGGGCAAGGCTGCGCACGACACCAAGACCGTTAAGTTCTGCGCCGACCACGATGGCGCACGGACTGTCGGTCATAGCGGTCTCGTTCGTCTTGTGCTCACTGCGTCTCGCCTTTTTCGTTTGCAAACATATACATAGCGACGACGCGCACGAGCATTTTTCGGCAGTATAGTTACCCCGATGCGCTCAGCCGCCAACGCGGTACTCTGGCCGAGACGCGCCGATGTCCCATCATCAAAGCCCGAACATTACGGCTTCGGTGTAAGCCAAATCGCCGAATCTCGGCCGGTCTGGCCCTTTGAAATATTTGGGCGCCTTGTTGCTGAAGTATTTGCCGACCAACCCCGGAATCGGACCGTTTGAATCGATGATCACCAAAGGTCGCCCGCGCGCGGTCAAGTAGCGCCCGATTGGCCGGGCAAACCGAACAAAATCTTGAATATCGCGGCAATAGATTAGCTGCATGCAGGGCATCACGCCTTTAGCCAAGCATGGCAGGAAAGCGAACGGGTGCGCCTCGGTGGATGTTTTGCACCACAAACTCAAACATCCATGCGTTTTGTGTATCGTGAGCAGGTCAAGCTCAAACGAATCGAAATGCACGTCCCCAGCAGCATCGACGCCGGTTACGAGGGCGTCGCTGTCGGCGCGGGTCATGCTTAACGCAGGAACGCAGACGAACTGCCCATTGCTGTAGCGCGAGAACCCCTGGGCTTCGACAAGAGGCCAGGTATGCATTGCCGGCGAAATGTTCACATAGGTGACATTTTCGTATTTGATCGCCTGCGAGATCAGCATCGACGCGTAGCTGCGAAACTTCGGCTCGACGTACCAGCTCGAGAGATTGCAGCGCGTCCGCCATCCGTCGGCCGTCGGAATGGCTGAAAAGATCTGGAGAATGACGCCGACCGGCGTGCCGTCGCTTTCCAGGAGGTGGCCGAATTTCGGAAATCCGCTTGGGGTAGGATGCGATTTGAGCTTCGTCAGCGCACGTTGCCAATGGTGCCGGCTGCGGACTTCAAATCCCCGCGTCAGGAGATTAACCACCGTGTCGATGTCGGCCTCGGTGATCTGGCGGGCACGGATTTCTGGAAGACGCAAGGACGGCATCCGGAATTGACTTTACAGGTCTAATCGGCCGCCCTCGCCACATCATCGGCTGAACCCGCATGCGCGGCCAAATTGACCGTAGCAATACAAAGCCGCCCAACTGCGGTCTAGATAGATGCAAAAATGTCATTAATTTCGGTCAAATCCTCCGTCCAGGCGCCCGCGGGTCTGTGACCGCTTCGCGGTGCACTAGCGGCGAAGTGGCTCGCTGTTTTTCCGCAGTGTAAGTGACGCGATTGGCCCGAAGCGACCGATATTGCGCGGCAACCGAATGTCCATTTCCGCGGAAAAAGCGAATATTGCAATCGCGGGACTGCTTCACCGCTTAGGCAATCATGGTAGGCTCGTGGCGACAGGCGGGCGATACTTATCGCATCGCCGAAAGTGCCTTCATGTGGAATCGCGAGCCACATCGCCACGAAAAGCCAGCCTGAGATGGCCCCATCAAAACGCCATATGCACCTCGGCGTTTTCTGGCTCGGTACCGGAAATCATTCCGCTGGCTGGCGCTATGAGGGCGGGGCGACTAGCAATTGCAATTGGCCTTTGGTCGCCGCCGGAGCGCAAACGGCCGAGCGCGGAAAGTTCGATCTTTTCTTCATTTCCGATTCGCTGGTCATGGATCCCGGCGATCATCCGTCGTTCGTCTCGCGTTTCGAGCCGACGACGCTAATCGGGGCCTTGAGCTCGGTGACGCGCTGCATCGGGCTCGGTGCGACGGTATCAACAAGCTTCAGCGAGCCCTACAACGTGGCGCGCACTTTTGCGACGCTGCACCACATCAGCGGCGGGCGCACGGCCTGGAACGTCGTGACGAGTTCCCACAACGCAGCTGCCTTGAATTTCGGCAAGGAACGGCTGCAAGAGCACGATCTACGCTACGAGATCGCGAACGAGTTCGTGGACGCGGTGAGGGGACTATGGGACACTTGGGATCAGGGCGCCATCGTCGCCAACAAGGCGACGGGCGTCTTCCTGGACACAGCCAAGGTGCATCCGCTCGAACACAAGGGTCGTTTCTATTCGATCAAGGGTCCGCTCAACATCGAGCATTGCCCGCACGGGAACCCGCTCATCGTCCAGGCCGGCGGCTCGCCGCCCGGGCAGGAGCTTTCCGCCCGATCCGCCGATCTCGTGTTTTCGGTGGTCAACGGCCACCAGCCATCAGCCAAGACTGCCTATGACGGCCTAAAGCAGCGCCTCGCAAAATACGGCCGCGCACCCGAAGATCTCCCGATCCTGCCGGGGGTGATGCCGATCATTGGCGAGACGAACGAGCAGGCAAAGGAGCAGCTCGACAAGCTGCAGAGCTGGCTGTCGCCAAAAAATGCGCTCAGTCTGGTCTCGCAGCGGATCGGCCACGACATTTCGGGCTTTCCGCTCGATGGCCCTATACCCGACCTGCCATCGACCACCGATCGCGGCCAGGCCTTTTCCAAGACGCTTCTCGAAATGGCGCGGCGCGAGAACATGACCTTGCGCGACTTGTACAACCTCACCGCTGCCGCACGCGGTCATTGGGTGATCTACGGCACGCCGCGACGGATCGCCGATATTTTTGAGGAGTGGTTCAGAGGAGGGATGGCCGATGGTTTCATCATCATGCCGGCCTATTTCCCTGGCGCGTTCGACGATTTCGTAAATTTCGTCGTGCCCGAATTACAGCGGCGCGACCTGTTCCGCATGGATTACTCCGGGTCTACACTGCGCGACCATCTCGGCCTCGGACCGCCACCGGCGAAGCGCAAAGTCGAGTCGGACCGCGCCGGTTGACTCATGCACCCGTTCTGCGACGAGCCGGCATAGGATTCGATTGCCGCAATTTGCCGAAACTATCCTAAGCTAGAGGCCAACCATGATTTCTCTCGCTTCTTGGTTCGCTCGTTTCGCCGCTTCGATATTCTGTTTGCTATTCGCAACGCTGGCGCTGGCACAGTCCTATCCAGACCGACCGATTCGGCTGCTGGTTTCGTTTCCACCCGGAGGCGCCAACGATTTCGTCGGCCGCTTAATCGCGCAGTCACTGACGGTTCGGCTCGGACAGCCAATAGTGGTCGAGAACCGGCCGGGCTCCAACGGTAATATTGCCGGTGATGTGGTCGCTCATTCGGCGGCCGACGGCTATACGCTGTTGCTTTCCTCTGGCTCACTTTACACCGTCAACCCGCACCTCTACGCCAAGACGTCACTTGACCCCTTCAAGGATCTGTTGCCAGTCGTGAGTGTTGTATCGGACGAACTGCTGCTGACGGAAAATATCGGCCTCGAACCTAAGAACTTTAAGGACTTCATTGCCTACGCGGGCCGCGCCCGACCGCCACTGCTATATGGGTCTATCGGCAACGGTAGCGAACATCATTTAGCGATGGAGCTTTTGAAGGACGTCGCCAGAATCCAAATGACTCACGTCCCCTATCGAGGCGGCGGGCCGGCGGCAATTGGCGTCATGGGCGGCGAGGTGACAGCGATGTTCGGCGGCGGCTCGGTCACGCCGCTGGTGCAGGCTGGCAAGCTGCGCGCCCTCGCCATCAGCGGACGAAAGAGATCACAGTTGTTCCCAAACCTACCGTCGATTTCGGAATTCTACCCGGACTACGAGGTTACCATTTGGCAGGTGGTTTCAGCACCGACAGGAACTCCGCCCGAGATTGTCGCGCGCCTGCGCAGCGAAGCGAACGCGGCGATCGCGCAACCTGATTATGCCGAAAAGCTGGCCAACGCCGGTGCCGGCGAACCCTACAGCACGACGCCGCAGGAGATGGCGGCGCGCCTTCGTGCCGATGACACGCGTTACGGCAAGGTGCTCAGCGGCAGTGGCCTGCATGTAGAGTGAGGGCATATTCCTATGTCTTCGCTGCCGAGCTCGCCAGCAGCCAGCGAGGCGATTCATTTCCACGAGTGCTCAACAGTGGAGTACCACGCATGCCGCCGCCGCTATTTCCCACCTCGCTCGTCGGCTCGTATGCTCAACCGGAGTGGTTGATCGATCGGCAGAAGCTCGCCGGCCGTTTCCCGCCCCGGGTGCGTGCCAAGGAACTCTGGCGGGTCGCGCCCGAATTGCTTGACGAGGCGCAGGACGACGCGACCAGGATCGCCATCCTCGACCAGGAGCGCGCCGGTCTCGATATCATCACTGACGGTGAGATGAGACGCGAAAGCTATTCAAATCGCTTCGCCACCGCACTCGACGGCGTCGATATCGACAATCCCGGCACCGCTCTCGACCGCTCCGGGCACCCCAATCCAGTACCGCGCATCGTCGGCAGGGTGCAGCGCAAGCACCCCGTCGAGGTTAAGGACGTGAAATTCTTGCGTGCCAACACTGACAGCGTCATCAAGATTACGGTACCCGGTCCTTTCACCATGTCGCAGCAGGCGCAGAATGACTTCTACAAGGATGAAGGCGAGATGGCGCTGGACTACGCCGCCGCGGTCAACGCCGAGATCAAGGACTTGTTCGCCGCCAGCGCCGATATCGTGCAGATCGACGAGCCCTATATGCAGGCGCGGCCCGAGAAGGCGCGCCAGTTCGGCCTTGAGGCCTTCAACGCTGCGCTCGCCGGTGTGACCGGCACGACGGCGGTCCATATCTGCTTCGGCTATGCAGCCGTTATTCACGTGCGGCCATCGGGTTATTCATTCCTGCCGGAGTTCGCCAACTCGCCCGTCAAGCAAGTGTCGATAGAGACTGCTCAGTCCGGCCTCGATTGCGCGGTGCTGGAAAAGCTATCCGGCAAGACCATCATCCTCGGTACCCTGGATCTATCGGACATGGCCATCGAGACACCGGAGACCGTCGCGGCTCGCATCCGACGCGCACTGCCTTATGTGCCAGCCGAGCGAATTGTCGTCGCGCCTGACTGCGGCCTTAAATATTTGCCGCGCGCTGTTGCCTTTGGAAAAATGCGCGCCATGGTCGCAGGCGCGGCTATCGTGCGGCAGGAGCGCACAGCTTGATCGATTGGCTGAAGCCGAGTTCCTTATGAGGCCGGCAACGTGCGGCCGCTCTACGAGGCAACAGCCTTATCTGCTGTCTTTATTACCCTTCTCGCCACGAACCTTCCGTCAGATAGCGATCGACCGTGACGGCGGCGCTCGCACCATCGCCGGCCGCGCTGACCGCTCGACAGGGCGATTGGCATCTGACAGTTCCGGCCGCGCAAACGCCGGCCAGCTCGCTTCGCATCCAGCCATCGGTCGGTATTCGCCCAGCCCGGTCCAGGCTCAAGCGATCTTGCAGCACGGCGGTGTTCGGTTCCAGGCCGACATAGGCAAAGATCGCGTCGACCTCCAGATCGACAACAGCGCCTTCACTTGATTTGCGCGTGCGCAGGCCCGTCACTTTGGACTCGCCCAGAATCTCGGTGACGGCGGTATTGAAGCGGATGTCGATTTTCTGATGCGCGGTCACCCGATCGCGGTAACAGGCTTGGCCCGTCAAGGCGTCGCCACGATGCAGAATGATGACCTGCGATGCGAACGCGGCGAGCGTCAACGCTTCCTGCATTGCCGAATCGCCACCGCCGACCACGGCGACAACCCGGTCACGAAAGAGCGGCGCGTCGCAGCTTGCGCACTGGCTCACGCCACTGCCGGTCAGGCGCTGCTCCCCCGCGACATCAAGCCTTTTCAGCAACGATCCCGTTGCGACGATGACGGTGCGCGCCAAAATATCGCCCTCCCCGGTCGTCACGCGCCATTGGCGCTCTTGCGCATCGAGGCGCTCCAGGCCCGTCATCATGAACTCAGCGCCGGCGGCAGCGGCCTGGTCCTGCAGCATCGGACACAGGTCGTATCCGGGAACGCCTTCGGGGAAACCGGGATAGCCTTCGATCTTGTCGATGCTCATCAGGAGGCCGCCCGGGACGTCGCCGGTCAGAACAAGCGCCTTTCTTCCGAGGCGTGCCGCCGTTACGGCGGCGGTCAGGCCTGCGATACCACCGCCCGCTATCACAACGTCGCATTCCGATGCCAATGTCCTCACTCCGAATCGGCGCCCTCAGCGCCCCGCCAGCGCACGCGACAAAATCGCGATACCCTGATGCCGCTCAACGCCAAGCATCGACCGAAACGGTCGCAACGTAAGTGGCGCCGAATATTTTCCAGGCGCCCTGGGTCTCGCCGCCGACCACGACGACGTTGATATCGCCCGGTTCGTACATTTGCACGATGTCATCGGGCGCGGCCTTGAGCTTTGTCGCATAGGGCTCGACGCCCGCGGCGGCGCGCGGTCGCACCAGCGTCTGCATCCACTGATCGTCCCAGTAGTCGCGCGCCGGCAGGCGGGCGTTGTCCGCGCACCAATCGATCAGATCCTGCTTCGAATTGATGCCGCGCGATTGGAACAGCCGCGCCACGATCGGATCGAGCACCACGAGCGGCGGCAGATACGCCGTCGCGGCGAGGCAGCGCCGGAATTTTGCCTCCCAGGTATCGCGCGGGCCAAATCCTTCCTGGACATAGCGCAGGCCGACGAACACGCTCACGGTGCTGTCGGTTGGCTTGAAACCCTTCTGCATGTGGAGCGGCTGCCACGGGCTGCGCTCCTCGTTCTCGGCAAAGGCGAGGCTATAGGCGAGCGGATTGCCGAGCGCGCCCATATAGGTTTCGCCCGCCACCGATCCGCCCTGACCGTTCTGCGACAACAGGCTGTAAGCCCGGCCGATCGTCGTATTGGCATGGCTGTAAGGGCCGAGCGCGCCGATGCCGGCATTCATGCCGATCTGGTGGCGGACGGGGCCGTTGACCACGCTGAGACAGGTCATCGAGGTGGTGCTGCCTTGTCGCGACGTGGTATTCGACGCGGCGAGCGCGAGGATGACGGGGAAATATTCCGGCCGCGCGCCGGCCATCACCGCATTGACCGCGACTTTTTCGACCGTGTACTCCCAGGTCTCGCGAAAATTGCCGGCGCGCATGCGGCCGACCACCTTGTCCGGCGGCTGGCTTGTCGCCTTGAGCATTGCCGCGACGCGTTCCTCGGTCGGCAGCACGATAGGCAGAAAATCGGTCCAGCGATTGTCGAGGAACAGCTGGCGAAGATTCTCTTCGGTGTCCGGCGGAACGAGCCGCGGCGTCGTGCGCTCGAACGTCGCGCCGGTGAGATCTGCGTCGTCGAGCGGGCGAGTCAATCCGTCGATCACTTCCTGCATGAACGGCCGGCCGGAAACCTGGTCGCTGCCTTCGATATAGGCGCGCAGCTCCGGCGGAGTGCGGCCGACGACCGGCTGCGGCACAAAAGCCTGCCGCAAGGTCGGAATGCCGCGTAAGCGCGCGGTCGACTTGGCGACGCGGGCGAACACATGGGTGTGGACCGCGACGCTCGGCACGCCGTCGCCTTCCAACAGCGATGTCAACCCGACGACCGTCGGGCTACAGGAGCTTCAAAGCCCGACACCGAGAATGGCGGCATTGCCGTCGGCCGCGATCCTCTTGCGCATATCCAGATCATCGACCCAGCTCTCGCGCGGCGTGATGATTTGGGTGTTGACGGCCGGCAGGTGCTTGGCGAACCACTGCCGCAGCTGCTCCATGAAAGCCGCGGAATTGTCGAACAGGCAATCGACCAGATAGACGATCTTGCCGTCGAGGCCGGCAAGGCGTGGCGCCAGACGCTTTCCGGTCACCTTCGGCGGATAGCCACGCGGATCGTGAACGCTCAAGAGTTCGGCCATGCGTTCCTCATCTTGCTCAGCGACAATCGGAGGGAGCTAGTGACCCTAGATCAGGCCCCCTCGCCGTTCAAGATCGAGGCTGGTGTCCGAGCGGCGAATGGCGGCTTGGCCGCTATCGCGCTTGACCTTATACTTGCTGCAAAGTGCCATCGCGAAGGCCGCAGGAGCATCGACAATGAACAGGATCGTCACCCCCACCGAAGCCCAACCGATTGAGGTGCTCGCCCCCGCCGCCAAGACTTTCACGGTATTAAGTCCGATCGGCACCCCGCCGAAGATCACGAAGAAGACGGCCGCACCGCGTCTCGAAAGCCTCGACGGCAAGACGATCTACCTGGTCGATTGCCGTTTCGACGATTCAATCGAGCTGCTCAAGCAGGTGGCGGCATGGTTCGCCACGCATATGCCGAACGTCAAGACGCGGATCGTGTCTTTGTCGGCGACCTATCAGAAGGACGATCCGAAAACCTGGAACGAGATCAAGGCGAACGGCGATGCCGCCATCATCGGCGTCGGCCATTGCAGCAATTGCGCGCCCGCCGTGACCACGCACGCGATCACGCTCGAGACCAGATACGGCGTGCCGACCGTCGCCTTGCATACCGACAAGTTCGACAAGGTGGTTGCGTCGGTCGCCAAGATGGCAGGGCTGCCCGAGGCGCCGCGTTCGTTCGTGCCGCAGCCGGTCATGGGCAAGACGGCGGCCGAGCTCGCCGCTTACGTCGACGGCAACGACCCGATCACCGGCCGGCCGGTGATGCAGGAGGTGATCCAGGCGCTGACCGCGGCGCTGGACGGCGTTCATGCCGGCCATTGAGGTCCCGATTGCGGGGCTGATCGGCCCGGATACAGAGGACAACCTGCAACAGCTGTTCCTCGAGAACAATTGGACCGACAAATTGCCGATCGTGCTGCCGACGCGCGAGCGCGTCGACGCCATGCTCAAGGCGACGAGCCACTCGCCGGGCGAAATCGTCGGCCACCTGCAGCCGGTCGAATTCCGCGCCGCCTGGGAATTTACGGTCGAGCAGGTCGCCGTGAACGCTGTGATGGCCGGTGCGCGGCCGGAATACTTTCCGGTGATCCTTGCGCTTGCGGCCTCCGAGCTCTCGGCGCGTTCGTCGAGTTCGAGCTCCTCGGCGATGATGGTTGTCGTCAACGGCCCGATCCGCCACGAGATCGGCATGAATTGCGGCGTCGGCGCCATGGGTCCGTACAATCACGCCAACGCAACGATCGGCCGCGCTTATGGCCTATTGTCGCAGAACCTTCAGGGCGGCTCGGTGCCCGGCGAGACCTATATGGGCTCGCAGGGCAACAGCTACGGCTACAACAACATCACGTTTGCCGAGAACGAGGAGAAAAGTCCCTGGGAGCCGCTGCACGTGCAAAAGGGATTTAAGACGACCGACTCCACCGTGAGCATTTTCTTCGGCTGCCGCTCGACGACATTTTGCCTAGGGCTTCGCGAAAAATATTGGCGTGAGCATGTTCGCGACATGCTGGCGGGCATCGACGGGCAATCGATGCCTTGTCTCCTGCTCGATCCGATAACGGCGCGTCAATTCATCGACCGCGGCGGCTTCGACACCAAACAAAAACTCATCCGCTTTATCCACGAGACCGGGGAAATGCCGGCCGGGCGTTATTGGGATCTCCAGCTGGTGCAGAATTACGTCTATCCGTGGGCGACATTCGGCCAGGAGCCGATGGCGACGTGGCTCAAAGCCAAGCCCGACGAGCCGATCCGCATATTTCCGGAAAACGAGATTAACGTGGTCGTTGTCGGCGGCGAAGCCAATGGCTATTGGCGCATCATGGGCGCCAAATATCGCAAGACCGTCTCCATCGACGCGTGGCGGTAACGCCGCTTCGATTATTTATTCCAGGAGATGTTTGGCGCGGCGCGTCACATCGGGCGGCGCGGTAAGAATGCGTTCGACCGTTGCCTGCATGTCGACGCCGCGAATGGGGTCGACGTCGAAATTCAGCGTCTTGGCCTCGGCGAGAAATTCGGGGTCCTTCACGGCTTCATCGAACGCGGCGCGTAACGCCGCAACCCGTTCCGGCGGAACGTCGGGCGTCGTGGCGAGCGGCCGGCCGAGTGCGCCACCGGACAACACCAGATCGATCAGGCGGCGGTCGTCGGGATTGCTGGCGAGGTCAGCGGCCAAAGGCACATCAAGGTCGGCCGGGCGGGGGCCCGATTGGAGGATGATCGAAATCTTGTGCTCGCTGAGCCACGCCGGCTTGGTCGCCTTCCAGCTCGACCAGGTATTGTTGCGCGCCTCGACCTCGCCGCGTTCCATGGCCAAGTTGATCTCGGTGCCGCCGTTGTAGCCGGTCACCAGCTTGAACCGGCTACCGAACAGCTCGTTCAACAGTGCCGGAAACGTATAGGTGATCGAGCCTCGCGCCGTCGCGCCGGTGACGACGTCTTTCTGACGCGCGCCATCGAACGTGGTGATGCCGGCCGTGTGCCAGACTGCGACGGTCTCGTCAGTCGGCGCAATGGCGCCAAGCCAGTTGAATTTGGCGGCATCGAATTGCACGCCTGCCATGCCGACCGCTTGCAGCGACGGCAGGCCTTCGGAAATCATACCAATATAAGTTCCGTCGTGGGGCGCCAGCGTCGCCAGATAATTCATCGATTTCAGGCCGCTCGCGCCGGTCATGTTCAGCGGCACCAGCGACGGATGGCCGGGAATGTAGCGGCCAATATATCTGGCCACGAGCCGCGCAATCGTGTCGTATTCGCCGCCGGCACCGACGCCGATAAGCACCGAGATAGTCTTGCCGCGATAGAAGTCGGCGACCGGGTCGGCGGCCGACGGCGTTGGCGCGCCACAGACAACGACGAGGGCCGCAACACGTAAGGCACGCCAGAGCCGCCTATTCGGCAGGAGCGCGCCGCTTCGCAGATTCATCCCGTCAATCCGCAGCCGCATTCAATTTTTCCGACGTCCCAGAAACGATAGTATTGGGATAGATCTCCTTAAGCCGGGGATAGACTTCGCGCGCGAACATACGGATGCCATGGACCGTTTCGTCGTGCTCAAGAAATCCCGCCTGTCCCATGATAAGCAGGTGACCATAGCCGCCGACATAGTCCCAATGATTCTTGATCTGCTGAAAGACCTGATCGGGCGTTCCGGCGAACATCGTGCCGGCCTCGATCGCGCCTTCGACCGTGGCTTGCTTGGTGCCGAAGGCGCTGACCACGTTGTGCGCGCCGCGCGCCAATTGCACGTTCATCGCCACCGGCACATAGCCCGGCGGATTGGAAAAGTGCGGCGGCACCTTGTTGGCGGTGATGTACCACAGCAATTTCTCCGCACCGGCCCGCGCCTTCGCCTCGGTTTCGCCGACATAGATCAGCGCCGCATAGGCCAGCCGGTCGATCGGCACGTCTTGACCCAGCCCGGCCTCGCGCCAACCGCGACGATATCCTTCATAAATGCGTTTGGTGGTGTCGAATCCCGTGAGAAACGTCGCCTGAATGTAACCATGAGCGCCCACCTGCGCGGCACCGCCCGTGCTCGTTGTACTGACCCAAATCGGCGGATGCGGCTGTTGAATCGGGCGCGGCCAGATATTGATCGAGCGGTGATGGAAGAAGCGGCCCTCGTGACTAAATGGGCCGTCGTGGCGGGTCCAACATTTGACGATGAGATCGAGCGCCTCCCAATGGCGCTCGTTCATCCGCACCGGATTGCTGTTCGCCGGCAAAATCTCATAGGGCACGCCGCGCACGAAGCCTGCCTCCAGGCGGCCGTGGGAGAGCACGTCGACCATCGCCATCTCTTCGGCGACGCGAACCGGCTGCCGCCGGTTGGCGATCGGATTACCGAGGATCAGGAGACGAGCCTTCTTGCTCAAGCGGGCGAGTGCCGCCAGCATCAGCGGCGCGCCGGGATCGACGCAGGTTGCGGTCTGATGATGCTCGTTGAGCATGATCTCCACGCCTTCGTCTTCGGCGATCAGCCATTCGTCAATGTAACGGTCGTACAGCGCCGCGCCCTTGGCCGGATCGTAGATGCGATTGGGCAGCGACACCCGGATCGACGGATAGCTGTCTGCCGGCGGCAGGTAGGGATAGGCGGTTTCGCTGAAGTGCCACGCGCGCATGCTACTCTCCAAGAAAATTTTGGACGGCGGCAGTAAAGGCCGCGGGCTGCTCCAGCTGCGGCACGTGTCCGGCGGCCTTGATCGTCATCGTGCGCGCGTTCGGCAGCAGGCGCGCATAGGCGTCGAGATAGGCCGCCGACACCAGCCCGTCGCTTTCGCCGCGGATGAAGAGCGCCGGAGCCGCGACGCGGTGCAAACGCCGCTTGAGCTTCGGATTGTGCATCCACGGTTCCCAGGTCAACAGCGCAAGCGTCTCGCGCGCGCGGAACATGGCGGCGAGCTCATCGTCCGACATTTTTGCGGTATCGAGCTTCATCCGCTCAGGGTCGTGAAATGTCAATTTCAGCGCTTCCGACTCCGGCATCGCGAAGACGTCCGGAATATCGAGCTTGTCGGGCGGCCCGACCTTGATGCCCACCGGTCCGGAGAAGACGATGCGGCGAAAACGCTCCGGAGATTTTGTCGCCATTTCGGCGGCGATCCAGCCTCCGATCGAGCAGCCGACAAGGTCGATGCCATCGAGCTGCAAAATATCCATCAATTCGAGATAGAGATGGGCAATATCATCGACGCTGTCGAGCCAATCCGGCAGGGTCGACTTGCCGAAACCTGGATGCGTCGGCGCGACGAAGCGGCGCTTTTCGCAGAGCGGCGCCACGAACGGTTGCCGCGGACTGAATCCTCCGCCACCGTGCAGAAACAGAACGGGCCGCGCCACCCCTTGGCTGGTATCGAGCAATTCAAGCTCGACGTCTGCGACCTTCAGCTTTGTCGATTGCACGCGAATGCCTCCCGTGGCGATGCCCTTTGCAAACGGGTCTGGATCGCCTTATGGCGCAAGCGTTGCACATCGACCTTGCGAAAGGAATGCCGCCTCCGGAATAGCTGCATCGCGCCTGCGCCCTACACGCTCAAATAATTGCGCAGCACAAACTCGTTGTTTTCAAGCTCCGCCGCGCTGCCGGAAAAGCAGATTTCTCCTTTGTTCAAGACGTGGTGGCGGTCGCCGACCGCAAAGGCGGTACGCAGACTCTGTTCGACCAGTAGGATTGCCAGGCCCTCCTGCTTGAGCCGCGCCAGCACTTCGATGATCTGCTGCACGATCATCGGCGCCAACCCTTCCGAGGGTTCATCGAGCAGGAGCATCGCTGGATTGAGCATCAAGGCGCGCGCGATCGAAAGCATCTGCTGCTCGCCGCCGGAAAGCTGGAAGCCGAGATTGCGCTCGCGCGCACGCAGGACGGGAAAAAGATCGAAAATGCGCTGCAGCGTCCAAAAGCCCTTGCCGCCCGCTCGCGCGAACACGGTCAGGTTCTCCCGCACCGTCAGGCTCGGAAAAATGCCGCGCTCCTGCGGCACGAAGCCGAAGCCGAGGCGCGCTATGGCGTAGGGCGGCAGGCCGCCGATGTCGCGATTGCGATAACGGATACGGCCGGGCCGCGGCTGCAAATATCCCATGACCGTGAGGATCGTCGTGGTCTTGCCGGCACCGTTGCGGCCGAGCAAGCAGACGACCTCGCCCTCCCCCACCGACAGCGAGATGCCGTGAAGAATGTGGCTGTCGCCGTAATAGGCGTTGATGTTCTCGATCTCGAGCATCAGTGTACCGTGCCGAGATAGACTTCGCGCACGCGGGTGTTGGCCTGGATATCCGCCGGCGCACCCGTGGCCAGCACCTTGCCGTAGTACAGGACCGTAATGCGATCGGCGATCGAGAACACCACTTTCATGTCGTGCTCGATCATCAGGATGGACAGAGTCCGCGGCAGTGTCCCAATCAGGCCTATCATGCGCTCGGTTTCGCTTGGCGACATGCCCGACGTCGGCTCGTCCAACAAAAGCAGGTCGGGCTCGCCGGCGAGCGCCAAAGCGATTTCGAGCTGCCGCTGTTCGCCATAGGACAAATTGCGCGCCAAGCGCGTTCCGTCGCCGCCAAGATGAACCTGCGCCATCAAGTCCGCGGCGCGCTCGGAAAGCGTAATGTCGCGGCCGACTGGCGTGAAGAAGTCGAGCGGATGGCCGCGCCGGACCGCTAACGCCAGCCGGATATTCTCGATCACGCTGAGATTCTGGAAAAGGTTGTTGCGTTGAAACGTGCGCGCCACGCCCAAGCGGCTGATCTGGTCCGGCGATGCCCCGGTGATCTCGCGGTCGTTCAGCAGAATGCGACCCGAGCTTGGCTGCAGCTGGCCGCCGATCAGGTTGACCAGGCTGGTCTTGCCGGCGCCATTGGGCCCGATGATCACGTGCCGCTCGCCCGCCGCGATGGCGAGATCGACGTCGTCGGTCACGACCAGGCTGCCGAACGATTTGTTGAGGCGTTCCAGCCGAAGCACATTCATGGCCGCACCCGCCGCCACTGCAACGTCCGCAGCGCGCCCCACAGGCCACCGGGGAAGAACATCACGCAGCAGATGAATGTGACGCCGATGATGGCGAGCCAGTGCTCGCTGTACGAGCTGACCACGTTCTTCATCAAAAGCACGATTGCCGTGCCGACTGCAGGACCGATCAACGTGCCGGCGCCGCCGAGCATGGTCATGATCAGAATGTCGCCGGACGCGGTCCAATAGACCGCGTCTGCGGAGATGAAGCCGTTGAAGATGGCGTAAAGCCCGCCGGCAAGGCCGGCGATCGCGCCGGCGATCGTGAACGAGATGAGCTTGTAGATGCGGGTCGGATAGCCGATCGCCGCCATGCGCTGCTCGTTTTCACGGATGCCGACGAAGGCGTGACCGAGCGGCGCATTGAGCAGGCGCCGCAAGCCCCAGTAGGCCAGGGCAAAGAAGCTCAGCGCCATGAAATACATCACCAGCGAATTGGACAGATCGAAGCCAAAGAAGGTCGGCTTCGCGGCGATCGCTATGCCGTCCGAGCCGCCGGTGACATCGCGCCACTTCAGCGCCACCGAGAACACGAGCTGCGAAAACGCAAGCGTGAGCATCAAAAATGGAATGCCGCCGGTGCGCACGCAAAAGAAGCCGATCAGCGCCGCGCCGCAGCCGGCAATGGCGACCCCGGCGACAAGGCCGAGCCAGGCATTTACGCCGAATTGCGCGCCAAGGACGGCGACCGAATAAGCACCCAAGCCGAAGAAGGCGGCGTGCCCGAGCGACATCAGCCCGGTGAAACCGAGCAGCAGATCGAGGCTCATGGCGAAGATTGCGAATATGTAAATCTCCGACACCAGCGCTCGGGGATAGTCGGTCATCAGAAACGGCAGCACCAGCAACGCCAGCAGCACCAAAAACCCGGCGGCGCGCGTCTGCAGCGTGCTGGGCCGGCTCGTGGTGGCGATGGCGGGCGCGACCGCAACGTCGGAATATTTGATGCCGAACAGGCCTTGCGGCCGGATCAGCAGCACCACCGTCATGGCGAGATAAATGAGGAACAGCGCGATACTCTGGAAGTAGGCCTTGCCGAAGGTATCGGCGATACCGATTAGGAGGCTGCCGACAAACGCGCCGCGCAAGCTGCCCATGCCGCCGATCACGATGACGATGAAGGCCGGAATGAGGATTTCCGAATCCATGCCAGGATAAAGGCCGAGCACCGGCGCGGCCGCGATGCCGCCGAGCGCCGCGAGCGCCACGCCGAAGCCGAAGATTCCCGTAAATAGCGCCGGGATGTTGGCGCCAAGCCCGGCAGCCATGACCGCGTTGTCGACGCCGGCGCGCACCATGGCGCCGATGCGGCTGCGTTCCAGAAACAGCCATAGCAGCAATGCGATCGTGAAGCCGAATCCGATCAGGCACAGCCGATACACGGAAAACACGCCGAGCCCGATCTGCACCGTGCCTTGAAGCGACGGCGGTGCCGGCAGGCGCAGCACCGTACGGCCCCACAGCGTTTGCACGAGATCGAGGAACACAAAGGTGAAGCCGAACGTCAGCAGCACCTGATCGAGGTGGCCGCGGCGATAAAGCGGCCGCAGGAACAACAACTCCATCAGAACGCCGAGAGCGATCACCGGAATCGGCGCCAGGATGAGCGCCAGCCAGAAGCTGCCCGTGATCTTGAAGATCGACAGCCCGAAATATGCGCCCAGCATGAAAAAAGAGCCATGCGCCAGGTTGACGACGTTCATCAGGCCGAAGATCAGCGAAAGGCCGGCCGCGATCAGGAATAGCAGGACGCCGTACACCAGCCCGTTCAGAAGCTGGGCGACAAACACCTCCATGTGTGCCTCGGCCGGCCGTTCAGCGTGATGCGCGCTCAGTCGAGCTTCTTGCCCGGATCCTGGACGTCCTTGGCGGTGGAGAGGATTTTGGTCGAAATGCCGCTGCCGCTGTCGATGACCTGACAGATATAGATGTCCTGGATCGGATTATGCGTCTCCGGGTCCATGCGGAACGGGCCGCGCGGCGCATTGAATTTGACCTTGGACATCGCCTCGGCGAGCTTGTCCTTGTTGCTCGCATCGCCGCCGGTCATATTCAACGCCTCGCCGATCGCCTTGGCCGAGACATAGCCGTAGTCCGCGAACAGATCCGGCGAGATTTTGTATTTGGCGCGAAAATTTGCCGCAAACTCCTTGCTCTCCGGGTTGTCGACGGTATCGACATAAGTAAGCGCGGAAATCACGCCGACGGCGGCCTTGCCGAGCGCGCTCACCGTCTGCGAGTCGATGATGGTGAAGCCGGTCAGCGGCATTTTCTCCTTCAGGCCGAATTCGGAATATTGCTGGATGAAGCGGACCGCATCGGCGCCGGGCATGAAATCGTAAGTCACCGGCGGATTGACCGACTTGATGTCGGTTAGATACGGGCTGTAATCCGTGGTGTTGAGCGGCGGCCAGATTTCCTTGAGTACCTTGCCGCCCCTCGCGAGGTAGGGCCGCTTGAACTGCGCCATGACATCGCGACCTCCGGCATAGTCGGACGCCGTGGTGACGATCTCTTTGCCGAGATTATCGTAGATGTAATTCGCCATCGGGGTGGAGAGCTGAAACGTCGAGATCGAGGTGCGGAACAGGTAAGGATAGCGGTCCCAGGTGATGGCGTCGGTGCCGGCGCCCGACACTACATAGAATGCCTTTTGCTGCTTCATGTAGTTGAGCACCGCGAGCGCGACGTTGCTCGCCTGAATGCCCATCACCAGATCGACGTTGTCGCTTTCGACGAGCTCCTTTGCCTTTTGCAGGCCGACCTGCGGATTGAACTGGTCGTCTTCCTTGATGATGTCGATCTTGCGGCCGGCGACAGTCCAATTGATGCTGTCGAAGTAGAGGCTCATGCCGTTGAAATTATTTTCGCCGGCATAGGCCAAACCGCCGGTGTAGGAATTGATGTTGCCGATCCGGATCGGCGCATTCGCCTGCGCCAGCACCCGCGGCGCGGCCAAGGCCGAGACCAGCGCGGCGCCCGCGCCGGCTGAATTCCTCATGAATATTCTGCGTGAAAATCGGCTTGCTGGTGAATTCTGTCTTTTCATGGCGGCTCTCCCTCGGCTGCCGCGTCTGCGTCGGCGGCCATCGCCATACTAGGCGGTACGGGATGCAGATCGCTAGAGGCGATTCAGTCGAGTTGACCCTTCCGCCATGCAGACCGATGATGAAGAGTCCAAGAACGCAGAGTTGCATCGGCGAGCGTGAACAAGCGTTCGAGGCGGGTTCGCGGAGAAAGGGCCGGCATGAACTTGGAATTCGGTATTTTCGATCATCTCGACCGCAACGATCTGCCGTTGCGTGAATATTACGAAGAGCGGCTGAAGGTCATCGAAGCATTCGATCGCTCCGGCTTTTACGCCTATCATGTTGCGGAACACCACTTCACGCCACTGGGCATGGCGCCCTCGCCCAGTGTGTTCCTCTCCGCAGTCGGGCAGCGCACGACGCGGTTGCGCTTCGGCACGTTCGTCTATGCGCTGCCGGTACATCACCCGTTACGCTTGCTCGAAGAAATCTGCATGCTCGATCACATGAGCGGCGGCCGGCTGGAAATCGGCTTCGGGCGCGGTTCCGTGCCTTTCGAGATTTCCTACTACGGCCAGAATGCCGAAGAGCGGCAGCAGATTTACGCCGAGCGACTCGAACTCATTCTCAAGGCGCTTACGGTCGGCACGCTGAGCTGGAACGGACGCTACGACCAGTTCAAGAATGTCCCCATGGAGCTCGCGCCATTACAGAAGCCGCACCCGCCGCTGTGGTACGGCGCCCATTCTCCGGACAGCGCCGAGCGCGCCGCCCGCAAGGGCTTGAACATGGTCACCAACGACATCCCGGCCAATGCGCGCGCGATCGTCGCCCGCTACAAAGAGATCTGGCGCGAAGCGCAAGGCGCGGCGACGCCGCCGAAAATGGGCCTGGTGCGGTTCATCGTCGTCGCCGACAGCGACGCGCAGGCGATGGCGAGCGCGCGCCGCGCCTATTTGCGCTGGCGGTCGAGCTTCACCTATCTGTCGGAATTGAACGGCACCATGCCGGATTCGCCATTGCGCGCCGATAGTTTCGATACGCTGATCAAGCAGGGACAGGCGATCGCCGGCTCGCCGGAAACGGTGCGCGCCTTCCTTGCGGCGCAGGTCGAGGACAGCGGCGCAAATTACATCGTCGGGCAATTCTGTTTCGGCGATCTCAAGCTTGATGAAATGCTGCATTCGGTCGAGTTATTCGCGGCTTGCGTCGCGCCGGCGTTGAAAGGCGCGTCCACGAAATAAGAGCGCAATTTTCTATGCGCGAGAACAAACACCCCTATAAAGGTCGGAGGAACGAGTATGCGCACCATTACTCTGGAGGAGCATTTTGCGAGCCCGAAATTTTTCGACGGGCCCGCACGCTTTGTCAAAGAACGCGCCGAAAAAATGGGCGGCCGCTACGCCCAGGTTATGGACCGGCTTTGTGATCTCGGCGCCAAACGGCTGGGCGAAATGGATGCGGCCGGCATCGATATGCAGGTCTTGTCGCTATCGGCGCCCGGTGTGGAACAGATGGACTCGGCTGATGCCATTGCGATGGCGCGCGAAACCAACGATTATCTCGCCGACGCGGTGAAGAAGTACCCGACGCGCTTTGCCGGCTTGGCGGCCGTGCCGACCGGAACGCCAAACCAGGCCGTTGAAGAATTGGAACGCCGTGTCCGCCACGACGGTTTCAAAGGTCTCGTCATAAATGGTCACAACCGCGGACGATATCTTGATGATCAATTTTACTGGCCCATTTTGGAATGTGCCGACGCTCTCAATGTTCCCATCTATCTCCATCCTACCCCGCCGCCGCAGCCGGTGATCGACATCTCATACGGCGGCTTTGCACCGATGGTAACCGACATGCTCGCCGGCGGCGCCTGGGGGTGGCACATGGAAACCGCGATTCATATGATTCGAATCATCTGTGGCGGCGTTTTCGACCGTTTTCCGAAATTACAATTCGTGATCGGCCACATGGGTGAGGGTCTGCCCTTCTTCTTCCAACGGTTGGACATCATTCCCATGGCGGTGACGAAACTGAAACGGCCGATCCTGTCCTATCTGAATGAAAATGTTCACTACACTTTCTCGGGCATGAATTTTCCACCGACCTTTCTCGATCTGCTGCTTGAGCTCGGTGGCGTCGACCGGATCATGTTCTCGGCCGACTACCCATACCAATCCATGTCGTGGGCGCGCGCATTCTTGGAGCAAATTCCCGTCAGTGCCGCGGATAAGGAGCGCATCGCGCACGGCAACGCAGAACGGCTTTTTCGGCTCTGACGGGGAAAGCCTCTGAAAGCGATTGGGGAAGACGCATGAGACTATTGTGGGCATTGCTTCTCGTTCTGGCGGCTTCGTCAACCGCGCTGGCGCAAGATTATCCGACGCGAAACGTCATCTTCGTTGTGCCGACGGGCGCCGGCGCCGCCACCGATCTGTTGGCCCGAATTCTTGCGCCTCAGCTTGGCGATAGCGCGCGCCCCTATTTAGGGAGCGGGTTCGCTATAGTCGTTACGTTACCGCGAGCGCGTTCCGTGACAAACCGGGCAATACGTCTCACCCGAATAGTTGCCCTTTGGTGAGGTAGGGCAACCGACGCGAACTGTTCGCATCCGTCCGCTGCTTGGCTGCAGCACTGGACCTTGGACCGCTAATTGAAGAACCGATCGCCCCATTATGAACCTTTTGACCTATAAGGAAATGCTTATTCTCCAATTAGTGATGTAAACCCTAAATTGCTCCGCGGAGTGCATGCCCAAGCGTCGGCGCCTCGGCCAATGCGTAGCTGCTACGCCGCGATGCGACCGTACGTTTCTGGAAAGCAGATGTCGACTTTTCGAGCTAAAGCAAATTAAGTCCACTTTCGATTCGACAATGCCTTTCGCCACGAACATAACGCTCCGTTCGCGTAGAGCGCGTCAGCGGAAAATCCGCTAGATTTAAGCTGCCTTCATGAGTATCGAACCACCAAAGCCGCACTTAGAGGAAATGCATCGAACTGGTCTCATGCTACGTCGAACCGAGTCTTCGCCGCCAGAAAACGGATATTGAAAAATGGCGACCGGAGACTGGCGCGTGAAATTGAGCGGTCGTGGCCTAATATCCAAGAAATTGAGTTGCAGAGACCGCGCTGCGTCTCGCTAACTGCCCGAAAATGTCGCGCGAATTCTTGTAACCAGGAAACACCCCTAGAGACCGCACTGGCTGACGACGCAGTCCAACGCGAACCGGTCTCTGCCCCAAATTCCCTGCTAACAGGGAAATAAACAGGGAAAATTGCAAAAAGAGAGCCATGGGCGACGACGAGAGCCTCGCTTAATGCAGCATCCTTGGGGGTCTTTATCGATATTCCCTGTGAAAACTAACAGGGAATAAATTTCGCAGAACAGGGAAACTACGACCCGATAACAGGGATATTAGACGCGCAGCCGATGTCCACTTCTCTAATCGGCCGTTTAGAGCCAAACCCTTGCAGAGTTTACACAGCCTGCGCTGGTCACCCAAACCGATGAAATCATCACGCGGCATGCCAGCACGTTGCGACACGTCAAAAGCCGAGGCGGCCGCGATCCGCACACAATCCGGCGGCTTTGCCCGATAGATTATGCACCTTTCATTGATAATCTGTTCGACGTTTCGCTGATTAATAATTGCCCGCAGCGGGCCTATTTCCTTGCCAACAGCGATACCGGTGCACGCCGTTATCGGCTGCATCACGAGGAGAATTTCCATGATCAACAAGTCGAAGCTTGTCCTCATTGCCGTGTTGGTGGCGATGAGCGCTGCCTCGCCGGCGCTCGCTCAGGCGTTCAGCAAGGGCTATGGCACCGGCAATGTAACGCCGTATGCCTTTGAATCGAACGGCACCGCCGCGCCTCAGAACGGCCAAGCTGCCGCCCGGCCGAGCAATGCCGGCAAGGTTGCCGCTCATCACGACGGCCACGCCAGATTCGCCGGTACCGGTACGCGGCACCGGGTGTAATGAAGGCTTCTTAGAGACTGAAACAAAGGCGAAAACGGGGGCGGGCCTTTCCCCGCCCCCGTTTTCCATGTCTGCGCTCACGTCGGCCGCTTGATACAAACGGACGTGGCATCTTGTCAGGCCACCTCACGAAGGTCAGGCGTCGCGCCCGCGTTCGGGCCGCCATTGAAACCGCGCTTCATCTGCGGCAATTGCGCGAAGCGTGCCGCCAGAAAATCGATGAATGTCCTGGTTTTCGCCGACAGAAAGTTGCTGTGCGGATAGACAGCATAGACCAGCGTTGCCGGCGTCTTGTATTCGGGCAACAGGCGGATCAGTCGCCCGGCGCTCAGCGCGTCGGCGACGAGGTAGTCTGGGGCGAGGACGATGCCCGTGTCCTTGAGCGCAAACGTCAGTAGCGCGTCACCGCTGTCTGCCAGAACGCGCCCGGAAATTCGGACGACCTCTCCTTTGCCGTTCGGATCGGTAAAGGTCCAGGTCCCCGACGCGGCATAGGTGTAAATTAGGCAGTCATGCTTGACGAGATCGCGCGGCTGTTGCGGCGTACCGTTCGCCGCCAGATAGCCCGGCGAAGCGCACAGCACCATTTCGACCGCATATAATTTCTTGGTGATCAGGCTTGAATCTGACAGCTGGCCCTGGCGGATCGCCAGATCGATGCGCTCTTCGACCAGATCGAGGAAGTTATGTTTGAGGATCAAGTCGACCGAGACGTCGGGATAGGCGACGAGATAATCGGCAATCGCCGGCGCGAGCTGATGCGCGCCGAACGACACCGACGTGGTCACCCTGAGCAGGCCACGTGGCGCGGCTTGCAAATCGCCGGCGGCACGCTCGGCGTCTTCCACTTCGCTTAGGATTCGCAGGCAGCGCTCGTAGTAGTTCTGTCCGACCTCGGTGGCGCTGACGCGGCGCGTCGTGCGATTGAGCAGGCGTACGCCGAGCCGCTCCTCGAGCCTGCGTACATGTTTGCTCACCATGGCCGGCGATATGTCGAAGTGCCGAGCCGCCGCGGCAAAGCTGGCGGACTCGACGACTTTCGCGAATACCGCCATTCCGACGAAGCGATCCAAGTGCGAACCCCTATTGATCCCGGTGCTCAGCGTGGCCCAAATACCGATCCCGGACTCCCCGGCGAAACGGGTGTCTCGGGCAATTGCGACACCGTGTATGGAACCGATGGATTGAAGTGCGGCTGAATTGAGGGGGCGCCATCCAGCAGTGGCGGCCCGGAGAGGCCGCGAATCGCGTCCAGCGCGTGGCCACCGGCACCTCCGCCCCGCGCCTGGGCCTGTCCTGCCGCCAACGCGCCGAACAAGGCCACGCATGCGGACAGGGAAAACGTCGCCAGCGCCATACGCTCGATTTTTCTCTTGCGCATTTGTAATCTCCGTTGAGCCTATCGACTACACTTGGAGATAAGCAGACAAACGATCGGTGCCACTAAATTGTTGTTCAGAAAACTAAATTCGATTTATCAATGAGGTAGACCAGCAGGATGCGAGATGACGTGTTGGGCGGCACAACTTTAGTGTGCGACGGCGCCGCTTGCCTGCCCGCGCCGCGTGAACAGCAGCAACCCGGCGGCCAGCAGCAGCAACACTCCGAGCACCGCGAAGGTGTCGGAATAGGCCATGATCATGGCTTGCTTGCGCACGATGTCGCCGAGCGCGACGATGGCCTTGCGCTGCGCCGTGGCGGCATCGCTGACGCCGTGGCTCATGAAATAGGCAGAGAGCTGGTTCAGCCGCTCCCGGACGCTGTCACGAAACAGGGTGACGTCGCTGCCGATGACGTTGGAATGGAACTGCTCGCGCTTGGTCGCGATGGTCGCCAGCAAAGCGGTCCCGAAGGCGCCGCCGAGATTGCGCAGCATGTTGAACACGCCGGAAGCGGCGCCGGATTCCTGCCGGGCGATGCCAACCATGGCGATACTGGTGAGCGGCGTAAGCACCACGGCCTGGCCGATCGACCGCACGATATTGGGCAGCCATAGTTGATCGCCGGCATAGTCGGGCGACATATAGGCGTTCATGAAGCAACTGACAGCGAACACGCCAAGCCCGCACATCGCGAGGAGGCGCGCATCTATTCTCGCCATGAGCCAAGGTACGAAAGGAATAATCAGGAGTTGCGGCAGGCCGGTCCAAGCCAACACAAAGCCTATCTGCTCGGCGTTGTAGCCGAACACCTGGCCGAGATATTGGGGGAGGATATAGACGGTGCCGTAGAGCGCGAAGCCGACGATGACGTTTGTGAGCGTGCCGAAGCCGAAATTGCGGCGGCCCAAAAGCCTGAGATTGACGGCCGGGTTGGCCGACCTTAGCTCGATCCAGACGAACAGCGACAGAAATATGGCGGCGATCAGCGCCAGCCGCACGATCAAGACGGAGTCGAACCAGTCATCCTTGTTGCCCTCGTCGAGCACGGTCTGCAAGGCCGTGAGGCCGATGGCCATGGTTCCGATGCCAAACCAGTCGCCGTGCTCGAGAAGAGAAAGCCGCATCGGCTCGCGCTCAAGCGTCAACCATAGGATTGCGATCATGCCTATGCCGGGTACCAAATTGACGAAGAAGATGTATTGCCAACCATAGGTCTCGGTCAGATAGCCGCCGATGGTCGGCCCGATAGCCGGCGCGAAAGTCGCGGTGAGTGCATACAGCGCCAGGCCGATCGGCTGCTGCGCCTTCGGCAACTTGGTCAGCACCAGCGTGAAGGCCATGGGGATCAATACGCCGCCGGTGAACCCCTGCAGCGCCCGCAAAACGATCATCTGGCCAAGGTTATGCGCAAAGGCGCAGGCCACGGAGAAGGCCAGGAACAGAACAGTGTTGGCGAGGAGATAGCGCCGGAACGAGAACACGCGGCTGAGATAGTCGCACAGTGGAATGACAATGATCTCGCCGATGAGATATGCGGTCGAGATCCAGGCGCCGTTGTCGACCCCGGTCCCGATCCCGCCTTCGATATAGAGCAGCGATGCATTGGTGATCTGGATGTTCAGCACCGCCATGAAGGCGCCAAGAAGCGCGCCGAGCACCATCGCCCAGGTCGAGAAGCTGGCCCGGTCGGCCGAGTCGCGTGGGCTGGCAATTGCATCCAACGCGGCCATGATGCACGCCTGCTTTCTCAGTGTACCGCCGCGGGCTGCACCGGGTTGGCGGCCGGCGCCGGTTCCTTGGTGTCGACGGTCGCGGTAACGGACATGCCGGGCCGGAGTTTGCCACGGTACGGATCGTTCGGATCGATCGCGATCTTCACCGGGATGCGCTGCACGATCTTGGTGAAATTTCCGGTGGCATTATCGGGCGGCAGCAGCGCAAATTCCTGTCCGCTGGCCGGGGCGATGCTGTCGACATGGCCTTTGACGGTCGCCTTCGAATAGGTATCGACCACGATGCTGACCGGCTCGCCCGGGCGCATGCCGGCAAGCTGCGTTTCCTCGAAATTCGCGACCACATAAACCGCAGCGAGCGGCACCACGGCCATGAGCTGGGTGCCGGCCTGCACGTACTCACCGACGCGCAAGCTACGGTTACCGACGACACCGTCGATCGGCGCCGCGATATTGGTATAGCCGAGGTTCAACTGCGCCTGCTGCTGCACGGCCTCGTTATGCTGCAGGGTCGCTTTGTCCTTTGAGAGCTGCGCCTGCAGCACCCCGACCTGTTCCTCGGCGGCCGTGACCGCTGCCGTGTCGCGCGTCAGCGTGGCTTGCGCGGTGTCGCGCTTCGATGCCGCCTGCTGCGCTGCCTCCACGCTGGCGCCGCCGATTTTGGCGAGGCCGCCGAAACGTGCGTTCTCCTGCTCTGCGTAGGTCAGATTGGCCTGGTCGACCGCAACGGTGGCGCGGGCCTGGGCGATGACGGCCTGCTGCTGGTGCAGCGCGGCCGTGACGTTTGCAATATCGGCCTGCGCGGTTGCCACGTCGGCCTTGGCCTGGTCGAGCGACGCGACATAGTCGCGGTCATCGATCTTGGCGAGCTGCTGGTCGGCTTTCACCGGCTGATTGTCTTCGACCAGCACTTCGCTCAAATAACCAGACACTTTGGGAGCGATGATCGTGGAATCGGCCTGCACATAGGCATCGTCGGTTGATTCCAAAAAACGCCCGGTCACCCAGTAATATCGCCCATATGCCGCGGCGGCGGCAACCAACATGAGCGCAATCCCGAGCGTCAGGATCAAGCGCCTATTGAGCCGGTGCGGTGCTGTCTTGCGCGCCAACGGCTCCCGGAATGCAACCGGCACCAGCATTGCGTCGCTGAGCGCGAGCTGACGATTGACGTCGAGTTCTTCAGGGCTCGTCGTGTCGGTCATGGGTCACCGCATCGGTTCCATATTATGGCGGTCAACCACGTCACTGTTTTTTATCGGGGTTTTTCCCTTGTTTGACGGGCTGAATGGAAAGGTCGATCGTCGACACCACAGTGAGGCCAACGATTGCCAGGAAAAGCAATGTCTCTGTGATGCCGCCCTGAATCGATCCGAACATGTCCTCCTCCATCATTGGAAGGCCGCGCAGCTAAACATAAATAATCGGCTTGTCCGCGCCATTAAATTGCTGTTCAGAAAACTAAATTCAAGTTTATGCAGGCAGGTCCGATGATGCTCTTGTCCGCCTGCGTGAACTGTATGTTGGCATGAATGAATAGGCGATCCCGGGGGCAAACACGTCTCCGTGAAAGCTTCTTGAACAAGAGCTTGGTCGAAAATGGCTCGGACGACATCGATTATTCAATTTCCATGAATGGAGTGATGAAAAAGAATTTAATTGAGGATGCCCTGCATCGAACCCATTTCCCGATCACCAAACTATACGGCGCGGTGCCGTTGTTTGCCACGAAACTCAGGAGAAAGATCATGATCAACAAAGCCAAACTGGCGCTGATTGCCGCCATTGCGGCGGCGAGTATCGCGCTGCCCGCGGCCGCGCTGGCGCAAAGCGCCTATACGACAGGCACTGCCGCGAGCAGAGCCGCCGCCGGTTACCCGTCCCCCTATGGATACGGTAGCGGCCTCTACGACTACGCCCCGGGCCACGTTTACGGCCGCTCCACTTGGGGTCGCTGAGCACGGAAGGTTTTTTGCGCGCTGAGACGACGAGCCCGCGGCATCTCTGCCGGGGCTCGTTCTCTATGTCGCCTGACGTGAAGTCGCGGGCCTTGGCTGCCACTTTCATTTTCGTCCCAAAAACATGAAGATGGCAGTTGCGAAGGACATCTGGGCAATGTCGGTCCCAAGTAAGGGGGTCGCGCTTGTTTACCAGGCTCGTGCTGGGAACTGTCATTGTCATTGCCACGCTGCGCGGCGATGTGCTGGCTGCGGAGCAGACGGCGGCAACGCTGACGCCGCAAGTGCTTGTGGAAATCGCGCAGGTCGAGGCCGAGATCGACCGCATCGAGGGGCAGACACGCGAGCTGCTGGCCGCGCCGCCGGATAACCAGGTCCAGCAGATCGAGCTGCTCGGCAAGCTGATGCTGTATGACAAACAGCTCTCGATGAATCGTAATGAAGCTTGTGCTTTTTGCCACATGCCGGAAACCGGCTTTACCGGTCCGGTGTCGGAACTGAACCGGACGACAGGTTCGTATCCGGGCTCGGTGCGCACGCGATACAGCGAACGCAAGCCGCAGACCCACGCTTACGCGCCGCTGGCGCCCGTTCTGCACTACAATCCCCGTCAGGGAGATCTCGTCGGCGGCAATTTTTGGGACATGCGCGCGACCGGCCGCCGCCTGGGCAATCCGGCAGCCGAACAGGCGCAGGGGCCGCCGACCAATCCCGTAGAAATGGGCCTGTCCGACATTGCCTGCGCGGTCTACCGCGCCTCGCAGCAGCCGTATCGCGCTCTATTCGAAAATATTTGGGGCCGGCAGGCTTTCGCGATCGCGTGGCCGAGCGACGTGAAGCAGGTCTGTGACCGGCCCGGGCCGCCACCCGCCGACGATCCCCTGCCGGTCCATCTCAGCCCGACGGATCGCGGCCGGGCCGGCGCTACGTTCGATCAGATGGCGCAGGCAATCGCCAGCTATGAGGCCTCTGCCGAAGTGACAAGCTTTACCTCGAAGTACGACGCTGTGCTCGCGGGCAAGGCGCAGTTCACGGCGCAGGAGCAGGAGGGCTACGACCTGTTCCGCGGCAAGGCGCAATGCAATGCCTGTCATCGTGACGGCGGACCCGGCGAAGATCCATTATTCACCGATTTCACCGCCAGCAATATCGGCGTCCCCGCTAATCCGCGGCTGCCCTACTACGTGGAGAACAGACCAGACGCGCTGGGCTACGTCGCCAATCCGGCCGGACCATCATTCGTCGATGGCGGCGTTGGCAGTTTCCTCACCAAGGGCCATCCGCTGAGCCAGCCGTCAGTGGCGGACGCGCAATGGGTCAAGTTCGCGCCGGGCAACCAAGCGCGCTTTCAGGTGCCGACGCTGCGCAATGTGGACGAGCGGCCTTATCCCACCTTCGTGAAGGCATACGGACACAATGGATACTTCACCAGCCTGAAGTCGATTGTTCATTTCTACAACACGCGCGACGCCCTGCCGCGCTGTCAGCCCAATGATCCAGGCGAAGGCACAACGTGCTGGCCGGCACCGGAATCGACCGACAATATCAACACCAAGCGCGTCGGGCGGCTGGGCCTCTCGGATGCAGAGGAGGATGCGCTGGTGAGTTTTATGCAGACGCTGACGGACGGCTTCATGCCTCGCGATCAGCGCTAGCTTGCCCGTTCACCGCCGCCAATTCTGGCCTCGGCAGTTAGAAATCCGCGGGACCGCGGCACGTTTGCGACACTGGGTCATAGCGCCGATGGGTACCGCATCCCTGGAGTATTTCATTTGGGAAGATTTGCAGCGCAGAGCTGTGCGAGATGGGAGCAGTGATGCCTAGGTCTATGACTGGCGGACGTTGCATGGAGCCCACAGCCAAGGCGTTACCGGCGGTCAACACTATCACTGCTGTTACGACGACAGCAAAAATACGAGACTGCATGGCGACTCTCCTAGATCAAACTTGGACCCAAAATAAGCAGACAGCCCGCCTGCGCTATTAAATTACCGTTCAGAAAATTAAATTCGGTGCGAATAGGGTGGCGCGCTACAGACGCGGCCGAACATTGTCCTGTCGCGACGTAGACACTCTATGCCATGTTTTTCCTCATAAATTCGAATTTAGTATTCTAAACGGCATTTTAATGGTGTCGCCCGGCCGTCGTCCTATCTTTTACGGTACAGACACCATTTGGAGTGGCGCGACTACGCCAACATTTTTGATGGGAGAAAGTATGAAAACGCTAGCTTTTCTTCTGGCCGTTGTTTGCGTTGTCGTCGGCGCAATGTATTACGCGCTGCCCGGGGGCGCATTGCCGACATTTTTGCCGGGTTATGCCGCGGACTCGACGCGCGTTCACATGTTACACGGCTTCGCCGCCATCACCGGCGCTGTTGTTTTTCTGCTGATTGGGCTCTCGACAACGCCTTATCACCGACCGCCTCGATCGCCGAACTCAGTGTGACTTCGATCCACGTTCGGGCAGGCAATTTCCACCGTGCAACCGGTGCCGGCGGAAATACTAAAACGGAAACCATGCAATTTGATGATCGCGGCGACCATGCTCAAGCCGAGGCCCAGGCCTTTTATGTTTCGACTTTTGTCTGAGCGATAGAAGCGCTGGGTGACGGCTTCCCGCTCCGCCTCGGAGATGCCGGGTCCGGTGTCGCTCACCCGGATGACAGTCTCGCCTTCCTGGTAAAGCAATGCGAGCTCCACTCTGCCGCCTTCGGGAGTGAATTTCACGGCGTTGTCGACCAGATTGGCGACAGCCTCGAAAAGCAGATCGCGGTCGCCACGCACAGCCGCACCATCGGCGGCTTCGACGCGAAGGGTGACACTTTTGATCTCGGCGATCGGATCGTAGAGATCGCCCGCTTCGCGAATCAGAGGGGCAAGTTGGACCTCACTAAACCCTTCACGCCGGCGACTGTGCTCGATTTCCGTAATGCGCAACAGCGCCGTGATGGTGGTCAGCGACTGGTCGAGACCGGCGATCGCCCGATCGGCAACGGCGCGCAACTCCTCCAGCGTCGTGGCGTGCTCGCGGCCGCGCTCGAGGCGTATGCGCACACGGGTCAGCGGCGTGCGCAGATCATGCGCGATGTTGTCGCCTACCACTTTCGCCTTCTGCAGCGCTTCCTCCAGCTGCGCCGCGCGCACCGCGGCAGTTATCTGCCTGGCTACCCCCCGGTAACCGAGAAAACGTCCGTCCGAATCAAAATGGGGCTTGCCGCTCGCGGCAATGTAGACCTCGGAGCCGTCCTTGCTAGCGGCCCTGTATCTGAAGTCGCGAAATGGCTTGTGCGCATCGAGGTCCGCGAGATGAAGGCGCCACTTTTCCGGTTCCTCCTCGAGGTCGCGGGCGAAATCCCATCGCAGCATGCCTATCCGGCTGTCGGGCAAGACGCCGATGGTGTTGAGTAATTGCTCGGACACAAGGTGAGCGATGAAACGGTGGTCAGGGCCGGTCTCCCAGTACCAATCGGACGCCGATTCGGTGTAATCGCGGAATCGCTGCTCGCTTTCTCGAAGCGCATCTTCGGCCCGCTTCTGGTCTTCGATGTCGAACAGGACGCCGTACCATTCCACAATCTTTCCGAACTCGTCACGCAGCGGATGCGCGCGCACCAAGAACCAGCGATATTCTCCGTCTGCCCGCCTTATGCGGGTCATGTTCTCATACGGAATCCCAGCTTCCACGGCGGTGCGCCATTTATCCACCACTTCTACGCGCTCGTCCGGATGATGAATGCTGACCCATTCGGAGCCTTGCAGATCCTTCAAGGAAAGGCCGATTTCTTCCCAACGCTGATTGACAAAATCCACAGAGCCATCAGGCAAAGCACTCCAGACCAGCGCAGGAATTGTATTGGTGACGAGCCGAAGTTCCCTTTCCGCTTGCTTGGCTACTGCTTCGGCCTGAAGCGCCGGCGTCAGCTTGCGGACACGTCTGACCAAGCCCGTCACCGTCAATGAGGTCAGTAAAAAGACGATCAGCAGTGCAACATCTTGCGGCAAGTCGATCGCAAAACTGAAAGCTGGCTGGGCAAAGAAGAAATCCAGGCCAGCAACAGCGATGAGAATGAGAACCACCGACGCAAAATAGCTGCCAATCAAGGAGAGCAGTACGATGACGGCCAAATAAATAAAGGCCGTCGTTGCGAGGTCGGCCTTAAGCTGGAAGCAGGCAAAGGTCACCACTGTCAGCGCAATGATTCCGAAGAAACACTGCGCAGCTGGACCCCTGAATGTTGTAATCCGGCTCGGCATCATCAGCCACGCTAGATGCCCCGTAACTTGGGGCGCGTGAGATTGGAGCATATCGGCGTGTGCGGTCGGATCAAAGGCCACACTCATCGCTCGGCTACAAGGCACCAAGCGACTGATGCCTCACGCCGATCATTGGGCGACGGGGTCAGGTATCGCGGCCCTATCGCTTCGTCACCCGCCGGCTAATGGTCCCTCGTCGGGCTGTTTCGCACGCAACTATCCGCCTGGCCGCGTTTGGCCGCCACACATTGCCGTATCGTGTCGTAAGCGCATTCCAGGCCCCCTCCAGTTCTCAGGCAGTATTTATGATGGACGTGTTGTGCAAATGCACTCGAACTGGCAATCGCCGCTGCAAGCAGAGCGGCAACCGTGAGCAGACGCATTGTGTTCCTCCATTGTGCCGAACATGAGAAACTAACTTCTGCACCAAGCGAAGGTGCTTAATCCCACTGGGATCATTCCCATTGGCCGGCAAATTCAACAACCCGGTGCGCGTTGTCGCCTTCAACACGTCCGGGGTGGTCGCGGGATGTCGCCGAGGATGTCGCAAGGCGTGAAGCGCGTGGCGAAACGCGGCCCCTCCACTTGCTGCCAGTTCGCACCAATATGTCGACGAGGACGTTCAATTGCGTAGCGAAAACGGCCTCGCGTCGGCGCACCGGCCATCCAATCTCGCAGCTTCCCGCGCCCACCCTGTCACCGCGGTCGCCTAGGGAGCCTCGCCTTCCTTTGTCATGCATGCCACGTAACGGTCGGATGAAAACTTGATCCTGTCAGTACACTTTTTGAGCGCCGCTTTCCTGTGGTCACTCAGTGCGGGGCCATGGCCTGTCAGGGGTGGCGGTGGGTTAACGTTTGGTTGGGCTAGGGCTTGCGATGCAAATGCAAACGCAGAAAGCACAACGACGACAGCGACGACATCACTTTTCAGGGTAAACATCGTTCGTCTACTGATTTGTCTTTCGAGTGGCGCCTCCCTGCCCAACCAACAAGTTTAAGCGCCCCGCCGCCGGGCGTCAATTATGGTCCTGACCTGCCACTGCGGGCGCCAGCGGTGAAGAGTGAGACCGCATTTCCCAAATGACGCATTGATTTGCGCGACGCTCGCGCCGATTCAGATTTTGGCATCAGCACCCTGCCTCGGATCGAGCGAGGCGGCGATGGCGAACCCAGAGGGTGAATCAAACGACGGTTGCAATGCAGTGGATGCGTTGAAACGCCAATTGTCGTGCGATGAAGTCACGAAAATCTTTGTTCGGGCAAATTCGGTGGGCGCAAAGCTCCCGCCACCCGCTTCCTATTTCCCGGCTTTTAGCGCAACGAGATAATCGACGATTAACGGGACGTCCGACGCGTCGACCGGCGCCTTGTAGGTGCTGCGCATCTTGTCGACTTCGCTTTGCCACTCGGCGCGGGACAAAGCGGGTTGGGTCAACACCATGCCGGCGGAATGGCAGGTAAGGCAGTTGTTGTTGATTGCGTCCGCCTTGGCATCGTCGGGGAACATGCGCCCGGGGTCGGGAAATTCGACGTTGACCGAATGCAGCGTCACGCCGCCCCCCGTCACGGTTGACGGGGCACCTGGTGCGCCCTCCGCCGCCAAAGACGGCCGCACGGCCGCCCCGACAAGGCTCAATAGACAAGGGCCAGCCGCGGCAGCGCGGCGGGAAAGCGGTCGGACCAAAAGGACCATGGTGTCCCTCCTTTTGCCAGTCTCGTTGCCAAGTCACGCGACCGCGAGCTGGATGCGCTCGATCACGTTGCGCATGAAGCCAGCGCTATTCCAGTTCGGCTCGGAGGGCTGGACCTCGCCTTTGGTATTGGTCGCGCGCACCTGCAAAGTGATGTTTCCAGATTGCGGGGCGGCTATCTGCGAGCTCCATTGGCGGAAACTGTATTTGCCCATATCGCTGCCCAGCGCGGCAGCCTGCCAGCTGCGGCCGTCGTCAGCCGAAATTTCCACACGCGACACCCCGCAATCGCCGCCGAATGCAATTCCTCGGATAGGTACTGTTGCGCCCGCCTTGACGGTCGCGTGGTTTCGCACATTGGTGACGAAGGACCGCGGCAGCATGCGGTTGATTGGCACCGTCTTAAATCCGGTTTCGCCCGGCTTGACGTTGGCGTAGGGCGTATCGGGAATACGATAAGCCGTGGCCATCCAGTAGTTTTGGTCCGGCGCGTCCAGCACTTCAATGTCGTTGAGCAATTTCACCCAATAGGTCGAATACCAGCCCGGCACGATCAAGCGCAGCGGAAAGCCGTTCAGCACAGGCAATTGTTCGCCGTTCATCTGAAAGGCCAGCATCACTTCGCCGTCGCGCGCATGATCGATGTCGAGCGACTTCATGAAGTCGGGCGCGCCGTCGACGACGGGCTGATCCAGGCCGTTGAAGCGCACCGCGACGGCGCCCGCCTTCATGCCGGCGCGATCCAATACGTCGCGCAGCGCGACACCGGTCCACCGCGCATTGCCCATGGCGCCGTTTTCCCATTGCCCACCCGCCACGCGAGGTTGGAACAATCCGCGGGATTTGCCGGAGCATTGGCTCACCGCGGCCAACTCGACCCTGGGCATCGCCAGAAGATCCGCCATCGACAGCGACAGCGTCTTGTCGACATGCCCGCGGACAGCAACCTTGAATGCGGCCACGTCTATCTGTTGCGGAATAACGGCCCAGTGCCAGCGCACGAAAAATTGGCTATTCGGCGTGAAGACCCCTTGGTCAAAGACTTCGAACGGCGTCCCAAGCAAAGGCGGCCGGCTGCGCTGGAGAATCATCGATTTCTTTTCAGGAAAGTCGCTCGTCAGGTCCCGCCGATCCGGGCCCCTCGGCAAGGCAAGTTCGACAAAACTGTCAGCCCAAGCTGGAAATACGGCCGCCATTCCGCCGGCCGTAATTGCGCTCTGCAGAAGGCGACGACGGTTCGTTGCGAATATGATTTGATTGACGGCGCTCATGATGATGTCTCCTGTCCTGCCACCATCGGAAGCCTGGTCCACCTCCTAATAATAACACAATCTCAACTGCATAACTGCTTCACATTATAAATTCGAATTTAGTTTTGTGAACGGCAATTTAATGGTGCCGGTCGGCCATCAGATTATTTTCTGCACAGAGCAACGACGCTGCGGGAACCGGGTTCCACGACTCGTGAGTGAGCCCGAATGCCGCAAACGTTGAGTCGGCGATTGATAAGGGGTCATCCTATGTCCAAGAACGAGACCAGTTCTCACCTCGACTTCCCCCGAGCGTCCGAGACCGCAACCCGTGAGCGACGGGGCGGCTCTGGATCAAACAGCCGCCCATCGGCCCAAGGTGAGGTCGGTTTTGTCGGTCTTGGTCAGATGGGCACGGCAATGGCCGCCAACATCGCCGCCGCTGGACGCCGGGTAATCGCCTATGTTCGCCGTCCGGAGCAACAAGGCAAACTCGCGGCGCTTGGCCTCAAGCCCACAACGAATATCGCCAATCTCTTCGACTGCGAAATCGTCATCAGCATGCTGCCGGATGACGCCGCCGTTCGGGAAATCGTTTTCGGCCGTGAAGAAGTCGGCCTCGATGGTCTCGCTTCGGGTCTTAGACCTGGTTCCATTCATCTGTCGATGAGCACGATCAGCACGGCCACAGCGTCCGAGCTGGAGAGTGAGCACGCGATTAATGGCCAAGGCTACGTCGCGGCGCCCGTGTTCGGAAATCCGGACGCCGCCAAGGCGCGCCAGCTGTACATCATTGCCGCCGGTACGCCGGCCGGTGTCGATCGCTGCCGGCCGCTCCTCGACAGTCTCGGCCAACAGACCTTTGTGGTCGGCAGAGATCCGGCGCAAGCAAACCTCATCAAGCTCCTCGGCAACATGATGACGGCGACGGCGCTGGAAATGCTTGGCGAAGTCGTCGCAGTGTTCCGCAAGCGCGGCCTCGATGCCGCGCCGTTCCTCGACATTTTGACCAACACGATGTTCGGCGGGCGGGCGCACAAGATCTACAGCGCAAAAATTCTTGCCGAGCGCTACGCACCGGGATTCAGGTTGCCGCTGGCGCTCAAGGATGTGCGCCTGGCGCTCGCCGAGGCGGACAGCGCCGGTGTGCCGATGCCATCGGTCGAAGTCGTACGAGATCGGATGACGACCGGTATCGCGCGCGGTTACGGGGATCTTGACTGGACGGCCTTGGGGCTGATCGCCGCTGAGGAGGCGGGCATTCACAGTTCACTGCAGCCGGCCTCGCCGAAAGACTTGCTGGTGGCCGGCTCCGCTCGCGCAGGGAGCCAGTGACATGCTCAGCGTATCCGCGCCCTGCCGGTCGACCCGGCACTCTTGAAAGCCGCCTAGCCGCAAACATGTAAAGAAGGAGCACTGTCATGGCTCATCCCGCCGAAACTCTCGAAATCGATATGGAGCGTTCCGCCATTGCCGGCACGCCATTGACGGTGTCCCGCGTCGCCATCGGCACCTGGGCCATCGGCGGTTGGATGTGGGGCGGCACCGACGAGGCCGAATCGATATCCACCATCCGGGCGGCGCTCGACCACGGCATCAACGTCATCGATACGGCGCCGGTCTATGGCTTCGGTCGTTCAGAGGAAATCGTCGGCAAAGCGATCGCCGAAGGGCGCCTGCGCGACCGCGTGGTGATTGCAACCAAGGTCGGGCTCGAATGGAAGGACGGCAGCGTATTTCGCAATGCCAGCCGAGGCCGCATCATCCGCGAGGTCGAGGACTCTTTGCGCCGGCTGCGAACCGACTACATCGACATCTATCAGGTTCATTGGCCTGATCCCCTCGTCCCGGTCGAAGAAACCGCAGCGGCCATGCAAATGCTGTTCAAGCAGGGAAAAATCCGCGCCATCGGCGTCAGCAATTTCTCGCTCGAGCAGATGCAGCGGTTTCGCAGCGTGGCGGCGCTGCATGTGCTGCAGTCGCCCTATAATCTGTTCGAGCGCGAGATCGAGGCCGAGCTTTTGCCCTATTGCCGCAAGAACAACATCGCCATGTTCGGCTATGGCGCGCTGTGCCGAGGTCTTCTATCCGGAAGAATGCGACCGGCCACTATTTTCTCCGGCGACGATCTGCGGCGCACTGACCCGAAGTTCCAGCAATCCCGGTTCGCGCAATATCTCTCGGCGGTGCAAAGGCTCGACCAGCTCGCTCAGGAGCGCTTTGGCAAGCACGTTATTCAGCTCGCCGTCCGCTGGATGCTCGATCAGGGTATAACCATGGCGCTGTGGGGCGCGCGCCATCCCGGTCAACTCGAACCGGTCGACGAGGTGACTGGCTGGCGGCTCGACGCCCCGACCAAGGTCGAGATCGATCGGATCCTGCGCGAAACGATCGTGGATCCGGTCGGCCCAGAGTTTATGGCGCCGCCAGCGCGCGCTTCGTGAAATAATAGTTCAGCAAATCGTTGGGAGACTGGCGCATGAAACTCGGCATCATCGGCACCGGCAATGTCGGATGCGCAATAGCGTTGGCGGCAGTGGCGCGCGGCAGTGCGCGCGAGATCGTGCTTGTGAACCGCACCCGGCGAACCGCGGAAGCGGTCGCAACCGACATTCGTTACGGCGTACCGCTTTCGCCGCCGGTCGATATCAAGGATGGCGATTTTGACGCGCTTGCCGGGTCCGGCGTGGTCCTCATCACGTCGGGAGTCAACGAAAAGACTGGCGGCGCCACCGACCGCAATGACCCGCAAGGCCGGCTCAGGCTGCTCGACAAGAACGCGGCGATTTATCGCGACATCGTCCCACAGATCGTTCGCGCCGCTCCGAACGCCGTGCTGGTCGCGGTCACCGATCCTCCCGACCCACTCGCCGACATTGCACACGAAGCGGCCGGGCATGATCGTGTATTGAGCACGGGAACCTATCTCGACAGCCTGCGCTTTCGCGTGCATCTCGGCAGACATTTCGGCGTTGATCCCAACAGCGTGGAGGCGCAGGTAATTGGCGACCACGGTACCTCCCAGGTCTTTCTCTGGTCGACGGCGCGGATCGCCGGTGTGCCGGTGACGGAACTCGTCCAAAAGCGCGGTGAAAAACTCGACGATATCCGCGCGCAGCTGGAAAAGGACGTCCGTTACGTCAATATCACGATCATCGAGGGACACGATGCCAGTCAGTATGGGATCGGGATCGTATCGGCGCGGATTGCGGAGATCGTGTTGCGCGATGAGCGTGCAGCAATTCCGATCGGCAGCTACCAAAGTGAATTTGGTGTCACGCTGTCGCTGCCAAGCATCATCGGCCGCGCCGGTGTGCTCGAGGTGATGCAGCCAGGATTGTCGCCCGAGGAACGGAGCGCGCTGGAAAGAAGCGCGGAAGGCTTGAGGAATGCGCTGCGGAGAGTCGGAAATTAGTTCAAGATAGTCCCGGTGATGCGAGGATAGGCATGAGAAAAGAGGGCGTGCCGAAGCGCGCCCCTCTTTTCTTCATCGCGTCAGTAGGTCTCGACCAACTGATTGTAGCCGTCGCTGCCGCCGCCGGTAGCCGCCGGGCTGTTCGAGTCGGTGGCCGACCAGGAAGTTCCGGGGACCATCGCGTAGGCGTCAAGCCCGCTCTGCCGGCCGGCAACTTTATGGTTTTGCTGGGCAGTCGCTTCGGAACTGAACGACAACACGTTGCCCGTGCCGGCGTCAGGATCGAACGATTGCGCGAATGCCGGCGTCGCCATAACGCTGGCGGTGATAGCAACAATCGTAATGAGCTTCTTCATAGCCTTTCTCCTAGGTTGTGGTGACCCGCACCTTTTCGAGGTGCGCAGCATCTGGCCGCACAACGGAGATAGGCTTACGGCTTCGCCGCACCACTAAATTGCCGTTCAGAAAACTAAATTAGATGTCATCCAAACAGACCGGCGAGCGGACGCGATCGCATCGGCCCACCCCAAACATTAATTTCCGTTTATTCGGACGAACCAATAATCCAGCTGCGATGCGTGCGAACGCGTCGATATCGGCTTCGGTCTCGGCACATTAAGAGAAGCCGGATTCTAACAGCGAATTTAATGACCTAACAGGCAATTTAATGGTGCCGCGGTCGCCGCGTGTTCATTATCCAGTCAAGCAACGGCGCAATCGCTGCGGATGCGCGGGCAACATGGAGAAACGCTGTCATGGCCCAAACTGCTGCATTGCCCATTTTATCGGGCGAAACCGGTCTTACCCGGTATCTGGAAGAAATCAGGCGGTTCCCGATGCTGGAACCGCAGGAAGAATTCATGCTGGCCAAAA
>JBEKKM010000008.1:0-65005 GCA_050010715.1 Xanthobacteraceae bacterium
TTGTGATTGGCGCGTGTGGCACGAACCATCTTAAAAGCCCATATGGAGAGGGCGCGCCGCATGGCGCGAAACGGAGGAAACCGATGGCTCACCGCAACTGGACGATCGCCGCAGTAGCGCTTCTGATCGCGGTCCTTGGTTTTGCCGCCAACCTCGCGTTTGCGCAGGAGCCGGCGGTCGTCATCCCGCCGCCGGCGCAGGATGCCGCCGCTCCGGCCGGCGCCACGACGCAGACGGTCGTTCTCGCCGGCGGCTGCTTCTGGGGCGTGCAGGCGGTGTTTCAGTACACCAAAGGCGTCACCAGCGCGGTCGCAGGCTATTCCGGCGGCACCAAGGAAACGGCGCACTACGAGATGGTCGGCACCGAGCGCACCGGCCACGCCGAGTCGGTGCAGGTGACGTTCGATCCGCGGCAAATCTCTTACGGCAAGATTTTGCAGATCTATTTTTCCGTGGCGCATAACCCGACCGAGCTCAACTACCAGGGTCCCGACAGTGGCCCGTCCTATCGCTCGGCGATCTTCTACGCCAACGATGAGCAGAAGCGGATTGCCGAGGCCTATATCGTTCAGCTCGATCAGGCCCACGTCTTCAAGGCGCCGATCGTGACAAAACTCGAAGCCTTAAAGGGTTTTTATCCGGCCGAGGACTATCACCAGGACTTCCTGGTGCTGCACCCGACCTATCCATACATCGTCGTCAACGACCAGCCGAAAGTCGGCAATTTGAAGCGGCTGTTTGCCGATCAATATCGCGACACGCCGGTTACCGTGATGGCGGCGAACAAGCCGAGCCAATAAGTCTCGCAAAAAGCTCCGGTTTCGGCACCGCAAAAGGCCCAAATCGGCCGCGTCCCGTCCAAGGCGCGGCGCGCGACCTTTGATCTATAGCCATCGGCAGCGGCCTGACGTATCGTGGCTTGGGGAGACAGGGCGACGAAAAGCCCACTCCGGGAAAACGAGGAAACGGGGAGGAAAGCCAATGGCTATGGCAACGACGATCGGGGAGCTACCCGAGGCCGAACACAGCGCGCAGCTGCGCAAAGCCGTCATCGCTTCGACTGTCGGCACGGCGATCGAGTGGTACGACTTTTTCCTTTACGGTACCGCGGCCGGTCTGGTCTTCGGCAAGCTCTACTTCCCCAATTCGGATGTGCTTTCGGGAACGCTGCTCGCCTTTGGCACCTACTTCATCGGCTTCATCGGCCGACCGATTGGCGCCGCCATTTTCGGTCATTATGGCGACCGCATCGGCCGCAAGGCGACCTTGATCGCCACGCTGTTGTGCATGGGCTTGGCGACCTTCGCCATCGCCTTCGTGCCCACTTATTCATCGATCGGCATCTGGGGCGCGGTGCTTTTGACCGTGCTGCGCATGATCCAAGGTATTGGCGTCGGCGGCGAATGGGGCGGCTCGGTGCTGCTGGCGATGGAATGGTCGCGCACCAAAGGGCAGCGCGGTCTGGTGGCCGCCTGGCCGCAATTCGGCGTGCCCTGCGGGCTGTTGTTGTCGAACCTCGCCGTCCTCGCGTTCAGCGCTTGGGCGACCGGCGACGACTTTCTTGTATGGGGTTGGCGCATTCCGTTCGCGCTGTCGATTATCCTGGTCGGGGTCGGCCTGTGGATCCGTCTCGGCATCCTCGAGACGCCGGTATTCCAGCATCTCCTCAACACCAACAAGGTCGAGAAGGCGCCGATCCTCGAAGTCATCAAGAAGCAGCCGATGCAGATCATCTGGTCGGCGTTGCTGCGGCTCTCCGAACAGGCGCCGTTTTACGTCTTCACCGCCTTCATCTTCGCCTACGCGGTCGGCACCTTGAAGATGGATCGCAACTTCATCCTGGCTGCGGTGATGGCGGCGGCCTGCGTGTCGTTCTTCACCATCCCGCTGGCCGGCCACTTCTCCGACCTGATCGGGCGCAAGAAAATGTACCTGATCGGCGTCGTCGTGATGGGCATTTTCGGGTTCGTGTATTTCGGCATGGTGGATACGGCGGTGCCGGCCTTTGTCTTCATCGCCATCGTGCTGTCGCTCATTCCGCACGATCTGCAGTACGGACCGCAGGCGGCGCTGATCGCAGAAGCCTTCACGCCGCGGCTGCGCTATAGTGGCGCCTCGCTCGGCTATCAGCTGGCGTCGATCATCGCCGGCGGCCCGGCGCCGTTGATCGCGACCTGGCTGTTCGCGACCTACCATTCGGGCTATGCGATCTCCATCTACATCGCCGTGCTTGCCGTCATCAGCTTCATCGCCGCGGCGATGATGCCGGACTACACCGGCAAGTCGATCGGCGACGAGGCCTACGGCGAGGAGTAGCGGACGCGCGATCCGCCGGAAGGGCGTCATGGCTCGGCCGTAAAAAATGCTTGGAGCCCGGTTTCAGCCCTGCTGAACCGGGCTCTTGCCTTGTGCGGGTGCCGCGAGAGCGGCGCTCAAAGCACCGCGCCGCTTTGCGGATCGATCAGGTGCATGCGGTCCATGTCGGCGTAGAGCCGCATGGTTTCGCCCGGGCCGGTGGCACTGCCGGGATCGACCCGGCCGCAGACTTCCTGGCCGTCGACGGTGAAATACACCATCGTCTCCATGCCCATGGGCTCGACGACGTCGAGCGTCGCCGCGAACTCGCATTGCGGATCGCGATCGTTGCGCCGCGGCTCGGTGATGTGCTCGGGGCGCAGCCCGAAGATCAGCTCCTTGCCGGTCAACGCCTGGAAGCGGGCCGATTGCGATGCCGGCACCGGCAGGCCGATGGCGTCGGAAAGGCGCACCCGCAGGCCGGCGCCGTTCTGTTCAAGGCGGCAGCGCAGAAAATTCATCGCCGGCGAACCGATGAAGCCGGCGACGAAGCGCGTCTTCGGATGGTGATAGAGATCCTGCGGCGTGGCGATCTGCTCGATGACGCCGCCGTTCATGACCACGACCCGGTCGGCGAGCGTCATGGCCTCGACCTGGTCGTGGGTGACATAGACTGTGGTGGTCTTGACCATCTGGTGCACGCGCTTGATCTCGGTGCGCATCTGCACGCGCAATTTCGCATCGAGGTTCGACAGCGGCTCGTCGAACAGGAACACTTTTGGATTGCGCACGATGGCGCGGCCCATGGCGACGCGCTGGCGCTGGCCGCCGGACAGCGCCTTCGGCTTGCGGTCCAGCAATTCGGTGATGTCGAGGATGCGCGCGGCATGGGCGACGCGCTTGCGAATCTCTTCCTTGGGGAATTTGCGCAGCTTCAGCCCGAACGACATGTTCTCGAACACCGACATATGCGGGTAGAGCGCGTAGTTTTGGAACACCATCGCGATATCGCGGTCTTTCGGCGGCAGATCGTTGACGACTTCGCCGCCGATATAGATGTCGCCGGCGGTGATCTCCTCGAGGCCGGCGATCATGCGCAGCGTCGTCGACTTGCCGCAGCCCGAAGGGCCGACCAGGACGACGAACTCGTTGTCGGGGATGTCGAGGCTGATATTGCGGACGACGTCGACGTCATCGAAACGCTTGACCACGTTACGCAACGATACTTCCGCCATGATCCTTCAGCCTTTCGTGGCGCCCGCGGTCAAGCCTGCGATGTAATAGTCCATCAGGAACGCGTAGATCACCAGCGGCGGGGCGGCAGCCATCAGCGCGCCGGCCATCAACATGCCCCACTTATAGACGTCGCCGCGAATGAGGCTCGTCACCGTGCCGACGGTGAGCACCTGCTGGTCGGCGGAATAGAGAAACGCCATCGGATAGACGAATGCCGCCCACGACACGGTGAAGGCGAAGATCATCGCCGCGATGATGCCTGGCAGCGCCACCGGGATGAAGATCTTAGTAAGCATCTGCATGTGGCCGGCGCCGTCGATTAGCGCCGCCTCGTCGAGCTCCTTGGGGATCGATTGGAAATAGCCGATCATGATCCAGGTACAGAACGGCACCGTGAGCGTCGGATAGACCAGGATCATTCCCCAGTAGTTGTTGAGCAGCCCGACCGCCTTGACGATCTGGAACAGCGGGATGAACAAGAGCGTATCGGGCACGAGGTAGGTCAGGAAGATTCCCGTCGCCAGGATGCTGGAACCCCAGAACTTCATGCGGCCGAGCGAGAACGCGGCCAGCACGCTGACCACCATGGTGATCGCGACTACAGAGACCGTCACGATGACGGTGTTCTTAAAGAAGATCAAAAAGTCCGTCTGCGTCAGCAGGATCTTGAATTGATCGAGCGTGAAGCCGTCGGCGACGATCCACGGATTGGTCGCCATATGCGCCACTTCGGCGTCGCTCTTGAGCGCGGTGACGACCATGTAATAGGGCGGGATGAGGAAGAAGATGGCGAAGATCACCAGGAACACATAGGAGGTGATCAGCGCCCAGCGCCGATTGCGGCTCAAGCTCGAGCGGACGGAAAGACGTCGCGGAGCGGCTGCGGCGACGGCGGCCGTGCTCATCCGATTTCCCTGCCGCGCTTGCGTACGCCGCGCAGGATGAAGATCGCCGCGAACGCGAGGATCGGGAACATGAACAGCGAGGTCGCGGCGCCGAGCGGCAGGTCGCCGGAGCGGATGCCGAGCATGAAGGAGTAGGTGGCGAACACGTGCGTCATGTTGCGCGGGCCGCCCGCGGTCATGATCTGCACGATGTCGAAATTGGCGAAGGTGACGATCAGCGAGAACAGCACGGTGATGGCGATGATGTTGCGCATCATCGGCAGGGTGATGTGGACGAATTTCTGCCAGGCGCTGGCGCCGTCGATCGACGCGGCTTCATAGAGCTGTTCGGGCACCGATTTGAGCGCCGCCAGATACATGATCAAAAAGAACGGCGCGCCGTACCAGACGTTGACGAGGATGACGGAAAAGCGTGCCCAATACGGACTGCTCAGCCACGGCACTTCTTCGAAACCGAGGCTCGAGAGCACATAGTTGAACGCCGAGTGGGTCGGATCGAACAGCCACCACCAGCCGAGCGAGGAGAGCGCCAGCGGAATCACCCACGGCACCAGTAGCATGCCGCGCCACTTGCGCTGGCCCTTGACCGGCAGGTTGTTGATCAGGTGCGCGGTGATCAGCCCGATCAGGGCTTTGAAGAACACGGCGCTGAGCGCGAAGATGGCGGTCTGCTCCATCACCATCAAGAACACGTCGCGCGACAACAGGAAGCGGAAATTGTCGAGCCCGATGAAGCGGGTCTGCGCCTTGTTCAGCATCGACAGATAGATCGAGTAGCACGCCGGATAGAGCACTAGGCTGACGATAATGACGATCAGCGGCAGGCACATCAGGAAGGCGATGGTCGAGCGGCGGCGCATGAACAGCCGCAAGTTCCGGCTTGTCGACGATTGCAAACCTACGCCTTGAAGCCCCGGAGACCAGGTCTGGACGGTGTCTGCCATTCATGCCGCCGACCCTTTCGGGTCAGCCTCCCATCGCGTTTGAACCTGCGACACATGCCACATGCCGGCCCCCCAAGGCCGGCATGTGCAGTTTCGGCGAACCAGAACGGGCCTTAAGCGCGTAACGTGCCTTCGAGCTCGTTCTCGGCCCATTTGATCACGGCATCGATCTTCTCGTTGCCCTGGGTGACCTTGGCGACCATCACGGTGTTGATCGCCTGGTTGTAGATCTGGGCGCCGACTTCCGAACGCGCCGGTGCGCCGGCCATCGAGGTCTGCTCGTCGCCGCGCGGCGGATAGCCGTAAACGGTGCCGACCGGCGGCTCAACCTTCTTCCAAGTGTCGAGATCGTACATGCTCTTGAACGACGGCAGGTCGTAGCCGAACGACGCCTCGACCAATTGGGCCACCGATTCTTTCTGCGAGATATAGGTCAAGAGCTCCTTCGCCGCCGTCTTGTTCTTGGAGAAGCTCCACAGGCCGTAGAACTGTGGCAATTGCCCGACGAAGCGGCCCTTCGGGCCCTTCGGCATCGGGTGGGTCCAGCAGTCCGCCGCCACGCTCGGATTGTCGCGCTTGGCGACCGCCCAGGCGCTCGGCGGATTCATGATGCTGGAACCCTTGCCGGAAATGAGCCAGCGGTTATTGCCGGCGTCGTCCCAAGCGTAGACCTCGGGCGGGTTCACCGCCATCAGCTTGTTCAAGTATTCGAGCGCCGCGCGGGTCTCGTCGGAGTCGATCTTGATGTTGTCCTTGGCGTCGACCATGACCACGCCATAGGCGTTGAACAGCGCGCCGACCCAATCGACCGCGTCGCTGGTCTGGCCCATCGGCAGGCCGACCGGGAAGCCGGCGGCGTGCAGTTTTTGCGCCGACGTCAGATAAGTGTCCCAGGTCCAGCTATCGGTCTTGGCCTTGTCCCATTTCGATTCGTCGGCCGGGAACAGGTCGACGACGTCGATGCCGGCATGCTGCTTATAGAGAGAGATGCGCGAGCAGCACGGCTTGACCTGGCTGCCGACGGCGGTCGGGATACCGCGCCAGGTGCCTTTGATCTTGGCCAAATATTCGGCGACCGGGCTGATCGGGCCATACTGCTTCATCAGGCCGTTGGCGACGTCGTCCAGCGGCTCCAGCACGTTCTGGTGAATGCGGATGTTCCAATCGCGATGGGACATGATGTCGTGGCCGGTGCCGGCTTGGGCTTCGGCGGCCGCGGTCAGCTTGTCTTTTTCACCTTGGGAGGTGATGTAGTCGATCTTGACCTCGCAATTGTTCTTGGCGCCCCACTCGTTGCAGAGCTTGGTGAGCGCATTGTTGGCGCCGGGCACCCAATGGTCCCAGACGCCGAGTGCGAGCGAGCCGGCGGCGTAACTGTCTTTGACGTAGGGCGCGGCAATGGCCGCGACGGAACCGAGCGCCGCGCTTTTGAGCAGGTTGCGGCGGCTGGGGGTATGGGAGATCAGGCGTGATTGGGTCATCGAGTCCTCCGTTTGGCCGCCATGTTTTTTCTAAGCTTATTGGCGCGACGGAAAACATACTCTCATCGCGGGTAGCCGGCTAGAGCAGCTTTTGTGCAAACCAACGCGGCCCGTGCGACTTTTGCCCACGTTTGGATGGGCTTTGCTCCGCTCATGACGCATTGACGCGGCGTGCGCACGGCGCGTCGGCCGGCGACCGGCATTCGCAATCCGGTCCTTGAATTAAGCCTTTGGAATTGTGAGATAAACCTCCCTCATAATCCCAATAGGCGCGGCAGCCAGAGCGAGATCGCCGGGAAATAGGTCACCAGCATCAGCACCAAGAGCATGACGCCGTAGAACGGCCAGATCTCGCGCATGACCTGTTCGATCGTGACCTTTCCTACTGCGCAGCCGACGAACAGGATCGCGCCGACCGGCGGGTGGCACAGCCCAATGCCGAGATTGAGCATCATGATGATGCCGAAATGTACCGGACTGACGCCGAAATTCACCATCACCGGCAACAGGATCGGCGTGCAGATCAGGATCGACGGCGCCATGTCGAGCAGGCAGCCGAGCGCCAGCAGCATGACGTTGATGAGGAGGAGAATGACGTACTTGTCGTTGGAAATGGTGAGGAAGAACGCCGTGATCTTCGCCGGCATTTGGGTGAGCGCCATCACATAACCGACGCTTGAGGCGCAGGCGATCAGCGTCATCACCATGGCGACGGTGCGCAACGTGCGATGCACCAGCGCCGGCAAATCCTTCCATCGATAGTCGCGGTAGACGAACATGGTGACGAAAAACGCCCAGACGCAGGCGACCGCGCCGGCCTCGATCGCGGTGAACACGCCGCCCAAAATGCCGCCCAAAATGATGCCGAGCGTGATCAGGCCCCAGAGCGCGTCGAAGCTGATCTTGATCGCTTCGCGCAGCGGTACGGTTTGGCCGCGCGGATGGCTGTCGCGGTAGGCGATCACCAGGCAAAGCACGACCAGTGAAAAGCCGAGCAGGAGCCCTGGTACGACGCCGGCCATGAACAGCGAGATGATGGAAATGGTGCCGCCGGTGGCGAGCGAATAGATCACCGCGTTGTGGCTCGGCGGCACGAGCAGCGCCTGCACCGAGGCGGTAATGGTCACATTAGTGGCGAAGACGCGGGGAAAGCCGCTTTTCTCCATCTGCGGAATCATCACCGAGCCGATTGCCGAAGTGTCGGCGACCGCGGAGCCGGAAATGCCGCTGAGGAAGGTCGTGGCCAGAACATTGACCACGGACAGCCCGCCGCGCACCTGGGTAAATCCGACCAGCACGTCGGCGAAGGCGACCAGCCGCCGCGCCATGCCGCCTTCGGCCATGATGGCGCCGGCGAGCACGAAGAACGGAATGGTCAGCATGGCGACCTTGCTGACGCCGTCGGAGATTTTCAGCATCACCGCTTCGAGCGGAATGCCGATCCACAGCGCGCCGGCGATCGCGGCGAGCGCCAGCGAATAGGCGATCGGCACGCCGATGAAGAAGCAGAAGAACATTGTGATGAGCAGAACGGCGACGTCCATGGTGCTGTCCGTGCGGCTCAATCATTCAATCGAATGGGACGATGACGCGTTCGGGCTCGCTCGGCATGCCGAGAGCAAGCCGTTCGACGACAAAGAGCAGGAGCGCCGCGCCGCCGAGCGGGATCGGCAGATAGGTCACGCCGACCGAGAGCGAGGGAAAATCGGCGATGGTGTTGTACCAGGTCGCCGCGACCAGTTTTGCGCCGTAGATCACCATGAACAGCGCCATGGTCGCGACCAGGAGCTCGGCCAAGAGCTGCGCCAGCACCCGCAGCGGCGCCGGCAATAACTGCACGAAAAACGCGACGTTCATATGCAGGCGGCGGCGATAGCACGGCGCCGCGCCGATGAAGGTAAGAACGATGGTGAGGAGCACCGCCGTCGGCTCCGGCCAGGACGCGGCGCTGTTGAGCACGTAGCGGGTGAACACCGCCCACGGGATCACGGCTGAGATCAGCACCAGCGCGGAGCCTGCGATGAACACGCAAATGAGATACAGCGCATCCATCAGCTTGCGATAGAGAAGCGCCATGTGGGGCCTTCGATGCTTGCGAAGGGGAGGGACGTGACCCGGATCGTTCGCGGTCTACGAAACGTCCTGGATGCGCTTGATCATGCCTGCGTATTTCGGCCCGTATTTGTCCCATACCGGCTTGACCGCGTCCTGGAACGGTTTCTTGTCGGCAATGTCGATGATCTCGTTGCCGGCAGCCTTGGCTTTTTCCAGCGCCGCGGTCTCGTATTTGTTCCACAGATCGCGCTCTTCGAGCTGCGCTTCGCGGCTGAACTTCCTGATCAGCGCCTGGTCGTCCTTCGACAACGTGTCCCAGGTCTTACGCGAGAACACCAGCATTTCCGGCACGATCAGGTGCTGGGTCAGGGTGTAGAATTTGGCGACGGTGTAGTGGTTGTCGAACACGTAGCTCGGCGGATTGTTTTCCGCGCCGTCGACGACGCCGGTCTGCAGCGCGCTGAACACCTGGTCGTAGCCCATGGCGACGCCGTTGCCGCCGAGCGCATTCATCATGTCGACGAACATCGGATTGCCGATGACGCGGATTTTCAAGCCCTTCAAATCCGCAATCGTATGGACCGGCTTCTTGACGGTGTAGATGCTGCGCGCGCCGGCATCCATCCAGCACAGCCCGATCAGTCCGGCCTTGTCGTTGTTGGTGACCTTGTCGAGGAGTTCGGTGCCGATGTCGCCGTCGATCACCTTTTGCATGTGGGTGGTGTTGCGGAACAGGAACGGCAGATTGAACACGTTGAGCTCGTCGATCACCGGGCCCAGCGTGCCGACCGAAACGCGGGCGAGCTGGATGGCGCCGACCTGCGCCTGCTCGATGGCTTCCTTCTCGCCGCCGAGCTGCATCGCGGCGAACATCTGTACGCTGAGCCGGCCATTGGTCGCGGCTTCGAGCTTCTTGCCGAGACTTTCGACCGCGGCGACGGTCGGATAGCCGGCGGGGTGCACGTCAGAGGCTTTGAGCGCCAGCTTCTGCTGCGCCATTGCGGGCGTGGCGATATCCCCGGCGAGGCCGGCGACGGCGGTGCAAGCGCCGAGACGAATGACTGTGCGGCGGTCCATGACGATCTCCTCCCACCAAGCCCGCTTATGCGCTGCGGGCGCTTTGGCCGCGCCGGACCAAACCTGCCGGTTGACGGCGCATGCACGTTATCATGTCATACGCCGATCTTGATCGAAAGTGCGATCGAGCACGGCCAAATGGCCGATCGCGAGGATTCTTCATGCAAACAGTTCTGGTGACGGGCGCGGCGGGCGGCATCGGCACGCGCCTGCGCAAGCTCCTTGACGGCGTCTATCCGCGCATCGTTTGGAGCGACATTCGCAAGCCATCCGATCTGGCGAGCCACCAGACCTTCGTTGCGGCTGACATTGCCGACCTTGCCCAGGTCGAAAGCTTGGTCGAAGGCGTCGACGGCATCGTCCATCTCGGCGGCGAGTCGGTCGAGCAGTCGTGGGACCGCATCCTGCGCGCCAATATCATCGGCTGCTACAACCTGTTCGAGGCGGCGCGGCGCAAGAAGGTCAAACGCATCGTCTTCGCTTCGTCGAACCACGCGGTCGGCTTCTATCCGCGGCAGCGCAAGATCGGCACCGACGAGCCGGTGCGGCCGGATTCGCGCTATGGCGTCAGCAAAGCCTTCGGCGAAGCGATCGGCGCGCTCTACGCTTATAAGCACGGCCTGCGGGTGACCTGCATCCGCATCGGCAACTTCGCCGACGCCCCGGTCGATCTGCGCCGGCTCGCCATCTGGATCAGCCCGGAAGATTTGGTGCAGCTCATCCGCATCGGGCTCGACCACCCGGATTTGCGCCATGAGATTTTTTTCGGCGCGTCCCACAACGAGCGCAGCTGGTGGGACAACGAGGCGGCCTACAGTTACGGCTATCGCCCCACCGGCCGCGCCGAGGATTTCGCCGCGCAAGCGCTCGCTGCGCAAAAAACACTTGGCCCCGATCCGATCGGCGATTGGTACCAGGGCGGCCCGTTTTGCGGCGACGAATACGACAGCGGTTTTGATCCCGCCGCGACCTGAGTTTCAGCGCACCTGGAAGACCAGCTTGCCCCGGAAATGCCGCGACTGGCTCAGGCGGTGCGCGTCGGCGGCTTGAGAGAGCTTATAGAGCTTGACCTCGGGCGGCTTGACGTCGCCGGCCATGAACACTTCGGCAATGCGCTCCATGGCCTTGCGCGAACGCGGCACCGGCGGGCGCAGCGCGGTGACGTCGCTGCGATCCGGCTTCGGCGCCTCGGCACCCGAGGCGATAAAGGCGGCGCGGCCGCCCGGCTTGAGCACGGCAAAGGATTGCTTCGCCACGTCGCCGCCGACCGTATCGAACACGGCGTCGCAGCCGGACACCACGCGGGTGAAATTCTGCGCGTTGTAGTCAATCACCTGATCGGCCCCGAGGCCGCGCACATAGTCGACGTTCGCCGCGCTGCAGGTGGTGATGACGCGGGCGCCAAGATATTTGGCGAACTGAATGGCGAAACCGGCAACGCCGCCGGCGCCGCCCTGGATCAAGATCGTCTCGCCACGCTGAAGCTTTAGCGTGTCTTCGACCGAATTGATCGCCGTCAGTCCGGTGAGCGCCAAGGCGGCGGCATTGATGTGCGAAAGCCCGTCCGGCTTCTTGGCGACGAGGGCGGCAGGGATTGCGATCTTCTCGCAATAGGTGCCTTCCTTGCCGGCGCCGAGCACGCCGAACACCGCGTCACCCACCTTGAGATCGGCGCCATCGCCGACGGCGCTGACCACGCCGGAAAAATCGCGGCCGGGGATTTGCGGAAACTTCACATTGTAATGGCGGGCATATTCGCCGGCGCGAAACTTCCAGTCGGCGGCGTTGACGGTCGCGGCATCGACGTCGACCACCACCTCGCCCGGCGCGGCGACAGGGTCCGGCAGATCGCCATATTGCAGCACTTCGGGGCCGCCGAATTTCTCGATGTAAGCCGCTTTCATTGGATCAGGCTCTCCCTATCAAGGTTTTGCAACGGCCGGTCATCCCGGCAGCAAGATCAGCGAATATTCATTGCATTCGTGGATTCTAAAAGCTGCGGCAAGTCGCAGCCCGTCCCGTAAAACCACAGGCGGTGAATATTTGTCAAAACCTCTTCGCGCTCGATTTCCCTGAATTTGCAGAACGCCACGATTTGATCGCCGGCCCGGTGCATGTGCAGCTGTGCGCCCCACTTTTGCGCGTTGAATATGGCGATGATTTTGCCCGGGAACACCGACTGGAAATGCGCCGCCGCCTCGACCACGTCGTAGGTGGTTTTATCGAAGGTCTGCCGGTCGAATGACACGATGGGATAGTCGATCTTGACCCAGCCGTCCCGGTAGGTATCGACCGCATCGCTGCCGTTGCGCTCATACATCGCCAACAGCTGGGCGGGACTGATGTCCAGCAACTTCCGGCCCAGCTTTTGTGCGCGCTCGAGCTCAAAATCCGTCACCCAGGACAGTTTTGCCTGCGGTCGCGCCTCGCGCGCTGCAGGTGCTGACGCCGGCGCCGGCGGTCGCAACACCGCGCTTGTCGTCACAAAGCCGACGAGGCTCGAAGCGATCGCAAGAGCGGCGACCGCGGCGGTTTTGGACGATTTGCCGAGATAACCGGTGACGGTCGGGCCGAGATATTCGTCCGATTGGTGCACCCATGTTGCGACGGTGGCTTTGAAATATCCTGACGCTTTGCCAAGATAGAACGCGACGACCGGCCAGAGATATTCAGTCGATTGGCGCAGGCCTGTCGCGGCGGTGGCGCAAAGATGTCGCGACGCTTTGCGAAAATGGTCAGCGGCGATTGGCCAAGCGTACGCAGTCGATTGGCGCAGATATTTTGCGGCTGTCCAAGAATATCGCCGAAAATATTGCCAAGAATATTGCCAAGTATATCGCGATGAACTGCGCAGCCAGCCCGCAACGATCGCCGAGAGCGACGTCGCGGCTGTTTTCCAACCCGCCCAATACGCAGGCGAGGCCACGCGACTTCCCCCCAACGCAACGACTGTTACACGTACACGCGCACTGTCGCATCTGCTTTGCGAGAGTCAATCACAAAGGTGGCGCGTTACCACCATTTCGCCATTTGGTTTGCGCAATTCGGCCATGACCTAGCGCTGACATCCGCACGCGCAACACTGCGGTGGGAGAATGCGGAACGCGATCGAAGCCGGAAAATTCTTGAGACGCAAAATCTTGGGACGCAAATCTTGGGATCAATGTATGCGTGAGGAGCCAGAGATGAGCGAGCGGGCGCGCGAATTTTTGGAGCACTGGTTGTCCGGCCATGTCGGGGCGGTCGCCGACGAGTACCGAATGCGGGAAACGGTGCGGCTGGTGGCGCTGTGCCGCGAGGACGCGCTCCGCGACGGCATCCCGCCGGACGAGCTGCGAGCGGCAGCGGGCGGCAATTTGATCCAATGCATGATGGCAGCCCTGAGCGCGGCCGCGGCGCGGAGCAAGGAGACCGCCGCCTCGGCTTAGCTGAAATACCGCTGGCTGACGGCTTCACGCCGGATGGAGGTTTTCCGCCCGACGGTCAGAAAAGTGTTGCCCAATGTCCGGTGAATCGGTTCAAGCTATAGGGGCGATCGGCTTCATATAAGCAGGGAGGATTAGAGGATGACGCGAACGGTCTTTTTGGGCGTGGCGTTGGCTTTCGGTCTTGCGACCGTCGCCGGAGCTGCAGTGACGCCGGCTCCTGTCGGCAATGCCAACAGCCTGGTGATCAAGGCTGCTGAAGGCTGCGGGCCGGGATTTTGGCGCGGCCCAGGCGGCAAGTGCCATCCGATGTTCGACGGCAAGGCCTGCCCGCCGGGATATCATATTGGCCCTGAACGAAAAAAGTGCTGGCCTAATTAGGATTGCACGGGGCCGCCGGCATTGGCGGCCCCAACCTTTTTATCGAGCTCGCCAGCGGACGATCACCACTGCCTGCGTGGGCGCGGCGCAGACGGCCCCGCGGGGGGAACGTATTGTGTATTGGCGTTACAGAAGCCGCCCATGCCGGCGATCGTGGCCATGCACTGCTGAAAGGTCGTGAACCCGCAATTGGTGCCGCCAGGGCCGCCGTACTGCGCGCACCACGGATAATTTTGCGCCTGCGCGGGCGTGCCGATCCCGGCCGTCACGGCGAGAATTGCCAGTGGGAAAAGCAAAATTCTCATGGCGATCTCCCGGTGTTGCCGAACTGAGGCGCGCCAACCAACGATCACGAGTGGTTGCGGGCGCGCGGCGCCGGTTGCCCGGCCGGAGGAACGTATTGGGTATTGGCGTTACAGAAGCCGCCGTTGCCGCTCAGGGCCGCTTGGCACTGCTGAAAGGTCGTGAACCCACAATTCTGGCTGCCGAAGCCTGCGTAATCTGCGCACCACGGATAATTCTGCGCCTGCGCGGCCGAGCCGATTGCGGCCGTCGCGAAGAAAGTTGCCAGCACGAAAAGCAAGTTTCTCATGGCCGATCTCCTGGTGTTGCGATGCTGTGTAAACAGTAACACCGCGCCAGCGATATTATTGCAGCGGTGACGCAGGAATTTTTCCCTGCTCTTACTGCCGACCCCCAGGCGGCGTGTTCGGCAACATGGCGGGCCAGCTGCGATGCTCGCCCCGCGCCGCATATTCATCGCCCCTTCAAAGTACCGATAAATTCAATAACGTTGCTGCGAATTGATTTTTGTTCGATCGCGAGAAAACCACGGACAAGAGCGGCGCCCTCACGGGTCGCGAGGAATGAAAGGATCGCGCCTTCCGACAGCTCGCCGTCTTTCTGCGCAGGCATCTTCTTGCCGACGGTTGGTGCGCCCTCGAAGAAATAGAATGGCGAGACACCCAGCGCGTCACTGATTTGCTGCAGGCGTGACGCCCCGACACGATTCGCTCCTCTCTCGTATTTCTGAATTTGCTGAAAAGTGATGCCGACCGCGTCGGCAACCTCGGTTTGGCTCATTCGCAAAAACATGCGGCGGGCGCGAATCTTTTGCCCGACGTGGGTATCTACGGCAGTAGGGCCTCTGCGGCCGATCGATGCTTTCGCCATGTCTGCAATCCTTTCGTTCAAACGACACCCTAGGGTTGGCACAAACCGAATGTCGCGTCAAAAATGCCTAGCTGCTGACGCAGTCAGCCATGCGCCGGGCCCTCCCGCGCTTGCCGGCGCACGCTGTGCAAAACGAGACAGCCTTGCCATGCGGCGGCGCGTTAACCATACGCGAGTCGTTCCTGACGCCCGTCGTTAATACTTTGTTAAGGTTCGGGCCTTGCCCCGAGGCGAGTGCGCCTGAGCTCATGACAAGTTTCCGCAGGATCAATTCACCGGTCGCACTCGCCACATGCGGCATGTTCCTCGTGCCGGAGCCCTTTGGCGCCTGCCTTTTGCTGGCAGCAGCCATTTGGTGGCTGTGGCGAAAAGCAGGCTGCCCGTGCCGTAGTACGTTGTCGTCGTTCCGGGAGAGGGTCTCGCGCCTTCGCAACTACGTCCGCGGTCGAATGCTTGCCGCACTCGATTTAGTTATGCGGCAGCGGCAAGCTACGGAAAGCGGCGGGCCACTGGGGCGTTCATAGCCAAATGCCATGATACAAAATCAGGACGACGGCGGCGACGAATATTCCGATGATGATGGCGGCTGTAAGCTGCGCCGGCTGATAGCGGCGGGGCATGTGACACCTCACAAGGCAAGCTTCTAGGAAGCCTGCCGGTAAACGTTCGCGCTCTACAATGAAATGATAGCGCGCCGATTGATTTGACGCATGGGCTCCGCTCCTGCGGGCTCGACCTCGACCAAGTGAGCAATCGCCGATCGCGCCTCGCTCGTCATCCCGCCGCCGCCCATTTTCGTTCCGCCCCCCATGCCGCCCCACACCGTTTTGGGGGCGGAAAACACCGGGAGACGGTACAAGAAGTCCCTGATTTTATTGGCGACCCCGGCAGGATTCGAACCTGCGACCTTCAGCTTAGAAGGCTGTTGCTCTATCCCCTGAGCTACGGGGCCACGCGACGTGTCATCATATATAGAATCTTGCGTGGCAACGCGCGGTCAATCGTGCGTATGGGCTTACCGCCGGCGGCCGTGAACGTGACGGGGGTATCGAGCAACTAAGACCGGCGTCCAGGCTGCGAGCGCATCGCGGCCTTGGCGGGCGCGCGCCGCCGTCTGCCGCGGCGATCGGAAGGTTGCAAATTGTTTAGCTTGCATGGACTCGTTCGGCCACGACCTCGACAAGATCGTCGCCTCAACTTGCCGCACTGGGTCGAAATTACGGCCACTGGGAGGACTTCAGCGATGTTTGCGCTCACTCGCGCCGGTTTCGCGGTAGCAATCGCGGCCGCGCTTTTTGCCGTTGCACCGTTTTCAGCCAAGGCTGCGGACAAGGCGTTTGTCGACAGCGATCTCGCCGACAGCGCGGTTCAGCTCGAAGGCCAGATCAAGTCGGACGCGGGGGCGACCACCAAGCCGGTGGCGCAAATCCGCAAAGACGCCGATGCAGCCTTTGCCAAGAACGATTTCCGCACCGGCATGACGCTGCTCGGCCAGATCGTCGCCGCGCAGCCCAACGACGCCACCACCTGGCTGCGGCTTGCCCACACCGTCCTGCAGATCCGCCCGGTCAACGACCAGGAGCGCGCGACGCTGCTCGAGCGCGCCTCGACCGCGGCCTATATCGCCTATGAGCGCACCACCAACCGCAACGAGGAGGCCGACAGTCTCGCACTCCTCGGCGACGTCATGAGCCAGCGCCAGTTGTGGCGGCCGGCGCTCGATGCGCTCCGCCTCTCGCTCGACATCCGCGAGGCCGCCAATGTGCGCGGCCAATACGAGCGGCTGCGCGACCAATATGGCTTCCGCGTGCTCGACTACTCGGTCGATGCCGATACCGCCTCGCCGCGCGCCTGCTTCCAGTTCTCGGAAGATTTACCGGCGCGGATCGATTTCTCGCCGTTCGTCGTGCTCGCCGGCACCGACAAGCCGGCTATCTCGACGGCCGAGAAACAGCTCTGCGTCGAAGGTTTGAAGCACGGCGACAGCTATACCGTGACGCTGCGCGCCGGGCTGCCGTCGGTGGTGCACGAGTCGCTGTCGAAATCGTCGGACTTCGTCATCTATGTGCGCGACCGCAAGCCCGCGGTGCGGTTCTCGTCCACCGCTTATGTGCTGCCGCGCACCGGGCAGCGCGGCATTCCGGTGGTCAGCGTCAACACCAAATCGGTCGCCGTGGAAATCTACCGCATCAGCGACCGCAACCTGGTCGATGCGATCGCCGGCGTGACCAGCTACGACAACGGCAATTTTCAAAAGAGCCTCGACCGCTCCGACATCGAGCAGCTCAAGGAAAACCGCGGCGTGCCGGTCTGGAACGGCGATCTCGCCGTCGACAGCGCGCCGCTCAATACCGACGTCACCACCGCGTTTCCGGTCGACCAGGCGGTCGGCGATCTCAAGCCCGGCGTCTATGTCATGGTGGCGCAGCCGCAGGAGCAAAAGAACCTCGACAACAATTACGACGCGCTGGCGACGCAATGGTTCATCATCTCCGATCTCGGGCTCGCGGCGTTTTCCGGCAACGACGGCATCCATGCCTTCGTCAACTCGCTCGCCACCACCGACGCCAAGAGCGGCGTCGAGGTACGGCTGATTTCGCGCAGCAACGAGGTGCTGGCGACGCGCCGCACCGACGCCGGCGGCCATGTGCAATTCGAATCGGGCCTGGCCAGCGGGGAGGGCGGTGCCACGCCCACCCTGATCGCCGCCAATGACGGCCAGGGCGACTTTGCCTTCCTCAATCTCACCGGGCCGGCCTTCGATCTCACCGACCGCGGCGTTTCCGGGCGGCCGGCGCCGAACGGCCTCGATGCCTTCGTCTATGCCGAGCGCGGCGTCTATCGCTCGGGCGAGACGGCTTATCTGACCGCGCTGTTGCGTGACGCCCAGGGTGCGGCATCGCCCGGCGTGCCGCTGACCTTCGTGGTTGAGCGGCCCGACGGCGTCGAATATCGGCGCACGCTGGTGCAGGACCAGGGTTTGGGCGGCCACGGCCTGACCTTGCCGATCGCGGCCTCGGCGCCGACCGGCACCTGGCACGTGCACGTCTTCACCGACCCGAAACGCGCAGCCGTCGGCGAGACCACGTTCCTGGTCGAGGACTACGTGCCCGAGCGAATCGAATTCGATTTGTCGTCGCCGAACGGGACCATCTCAAAGACCAATCCGGCCACCGTCAACCTTGCCGGTCGTTTCCTCTACGGCGCGCCGGCCTCCGGCCTCGATCTCGACGGCGACATCAACATCGCCGCGGCGCAGGAGCGCTCCGGCTTTGCCGGCTATCAGTTCGGTCTCGACGGCGAAGACGTCGCCGCCGTGCAGCAGCCGCTGGATAGCCTGCCGTCGACCGACGATGCCGGCAAGGCGACCTTCACCGTCGATATCGACAAGCTGCCGTCGAGCACGCACCCGCTCGAAGCCCGCATCGCCGTGCGCATGGCCGAGCCGGGCGGCCGCGCCGTCGAGCACAAGATCACGCTGCCGATCACTGCGAGCGGCAACATGATCGGCGTCAAGCCATTGTTCTCCGGCCGTTCGCTGGCCGACGGCGCCAGCGCCGCGTTCGACGTCGTGGTCGTTGCCCCCAACGGCACCGCGGTCGCGACGAAGGGCCTGCACTACGAGCTGCTGCGCGTCGAAACCCATTATCAGTTCTATAAGCGCGACGGCTCCTGGCATTTCGAGCCGGTCAAAACCACGTCGCGGCTGTCCGACGGCGCGCTCGACACCGCGGCCGACAAGCCCGGCCATATCGCGCTGCCGGTGAATTTCGGCCGCTACCAGCTCAACGTCACGTCGTCCGAGCCGAACGGCCCGACTACGTCGGTGACGTTCGACGCCGGCTGGTACGTCGATGCCAGCGCCGATACGCCGGATATGCTGGAAACCGCGCTCGACAAGAGCGAGTACCGGCCGGGCGACACCATGACGGTCGCCGTTACGGCGCGCAGCGCCGGGCGTCTCACGCTCAACGTGATCGGCGACAAGCTCCTCGCCAGCCAAAGCGCCGACGTGAAGCAACCCGGCGTTACCCAAGTCAAAGTGCCGGTCGGCACCGATTGGGGCTCTGGCGCCTACATCGTCGCCACGCTGCGCCGGCCGCTCGATGCGCCGGCGCAACGCATGCCCGGCCGCGCCATCGGCGTGCAGTGGTTCTCCATCGACCGTGCGGCGAAGACGCTCACCGTCGATCTGAAGCCGCCGGCGCTGTTGCGGCCGAACACGACACTGCACATCCCGGTCAAGATCGAAGGGCTGAAGACCGGCGACGAGGCGCGGATCGCGGTTGCCGCGGTCGATGTCGGCATCCTCAATCTCACCAACTACAAGCCGCCGTCGCCGAACGACTATTATCTCGGCCAGCGCGCGCTGTCGGCGGAAATCCGCGACCTCTACGGCGACCTGATCGACGGCATGCAGGGCACAAGCGGCCAGATCCGCACCGGCGGCGATGCCGGCGCCGCGTTGCAAGGCAACCCCCCGACCGGGCCGCCGCTGTCGTTCTTCTCCGGCATCGTCACCGTCGGTGCCGACGGCAGCGCCGATGTCGCCTTCGACATCCCCGACTTCGCCGGCACCATCCGCGTCATGGCGGTGGCCTGGACCAAGGACAAGGTCGGCCAAGCCTCGACCGACGTGATCGTGCGCGATCCGGTGGTGCTCACCGCGACCTTGCCACGCTTCCTGTTGCCCGGCGACCGCTCCTCGGTTCATCTCGATTTGGACAACGTCGAAGGCCAGCCCGGCGATTACGCCATCACCGTGTCGACCAGCGACGCCGTGGTGGCGGGCGCCGGCGCCGCGCAGAAGCTGACCTTGCGCGCCAAGGCGCGCGGCGCGGTGACGATCCCGGTCACCGCCAGCGCCGCCGGCAATAGCGCCGTGAAAATCAACGTGAGCGGGCCCGGCGGCTTTGCGCTGGAGCGCAACTACACGCTCGCGGTGCGGCCGCCGGCGCAAATTCTGGCGCGGCGCACCGTCAAGCCGATCGCCAAGGGCGACAGCGTGACGCTGTCGAGCGACATGTTCGCGGATCTGGTTCCCGGCACCGGCGGCGTTTCGATTTCGGTCGGCTCCTCGGCGGCGCTCGATGCGGCGAGTCTGTTGGCCGCGCTCGACCGCTATCCGTATCGCTGCTCGGAGCAGATCACGAGCCGGGCGATGCCGCTGCTCTATGTCGCCAAGCTCGCCAGCGAAACCCATCTGGCGCTGCAGACCGGCGCCGACGAGCGGGTGCGTAACGCCATCGAGGCGTTGCTGACGCGGCAGGATTCCACCGGCTCGTTCGGCTTGTGGGGCGTCGGTGGCAACGATGTCTGGCTCGACTCCTATGTCACCGACTTCTTGACCCGCGCGCGCGAGCAAAAATTCGCGGTGCCTGACACCGCGTTCAAGCTCGCGCTCGACCACTTGCGCAATTTCGCCGCCAACATCGCGGATCCGAGCAAGAACGGCGGTACCGATCTCGCCTATGCGCTCTATGTGCTGGCGCGCAACGGCGTGGTGCCGATCGGCGATTTGCGCTACCTCGCCGATTCCAAACTCGATGCGCTGACGACGCCTATTGCCAAAGCCCAAGTGGCGGCGGCGCTGGCGCTGGTCGGCGATCGCGCGCGGGCCGAGCGGGTCTACGCCGCAGCGCTTGCCGCGATCGATCCGCAGTCGGAGAGCTGGCTCAATCGCCAGGATTATGGCTCGAACCTGCGCGATGCCGCGGCGCTGGTGACGCTCGCTTCGGAAAGCGGCGCTGCGCCGGCGACCGTGCAGGCCGCGGTGGCGCGTGTCGAAGCCTCGCGCGCGCAACTGCATCCGACTTCCACGCAGGAAGATGCTTGGCTGTTGCTGGCGGCGAGCGCCATGGCGAAAGACTCCGGCAACGTCACGCTGGACGTCAACGGCGAGGCTGTGCAACGCGCGCTCTACCGCACCATCCGCGCCGACGATCTCAAGGAGCCGGTGAAAGTCACCAATACCGGCGACACCGAGGTCAAGGCCGTGGTCACGGTCACCGGCGCGCCGCTGACGCCGGAGCCGGCGGCGGAGAACGGCTTCCGCATCGAGCGCCTGACCTACACGCCCGACGGCGACCCGGTCGATTCGGCGCAGGTCAAGCAGAACACCCGGCTCGTGGTGGTGCTCAAGATCACCGAGGCGCAGCCGCAATTCGGCCGGGTCATCGTCGCCGATTATCTGCCCGCCGGATTCGAGATCGACAATCCGCATCTCGTCTCCTCCGGCGATACCGGCACGCTGGCGTGGATCACCGACGCGGTGGAGCCGGCGAATACGGAATTCCGCGACGACCGTTTCACCGCCGCCTTCGAAAGAAAGCGCGGGGATCCGGCGGTGTTCACTGTCGCCTATGTGGTTCGCGCGGTTTCGCCCGGCACTTACGTGCGGCCGCAGGCGGTCGTCGAGGACATGTACCGGCCGGACCGCTATGGCCGCACCGGCAGCGGCAGCATCGAGGTTACGGCGGCGAAATGATGCGTAGGAAAGCGCGCCTCATTCTCGCCGGCGTTTTCGTATGCGCGTCGGCTTTTGCCGGCGCGGCGTGGTGGGTCGCTTCGCTCGGCCCGCCACCGCTCGGCAAGAACCTCGACTTCTCGACCAGCGTGGTTGATAGGGAAGGGCGCCTTCTGCGCGCTTATGCGACGAGCGAAGGCCGCTGGCGGTTGCCGGCGACAGTTGCCGACGTCGATCCGCGCTTCTTCGACGTGCTGTTCGCCTATGAGGACAAACGCTTCCGCAAGCATCACGGCGTCGATCCGCGCGCGGTGCTGCGCGCGACGTTGCAGTTCGCAAGCAGCGGCCATCTCCGCTCCGGCGCCTCGACCTTGACCATGCAGGTGGCGCGGCTGCTGGAGCCGCCCGAGGTGCGCCGAAGCATGGTGACAAAACTGCGCCAGATGGTGCGCGCCATCGAGATCGAGCGCGCGCTGACCAAGGACCAAATCCTCGCGCTCTACCTCGATCTCGCACCATACGGCGGCAACATCGAGGGCATCCGCGCCGCGTCGCTCGCTTATTTCGGCAAGGAGCCGCGGCGGCTGTCGCTTGGCGAAGCGGCGCTCTTGGTGGCATTGCCGCAATCGCCGGAGCTGCGCCGGCCGGATCGCTTCGCCGAGAATGCGCGCGCCGCGCGCGACCGCGTGCTCGACCGCTTCGCCGCGACCGGCACGGTGCCGGCCGACGAGATCGCGCTCGCCAAGACCGAGCCGGTGCCGAGCGGCCGCCGCCCGATGCCGATGCTGGCGCCGCACCTGGCCGACAAGGTCGTCGCCGAATCGCCGCAACTGCATGTCCATCGGCTCACCATCGACGCCGTGGTGCAAAAGAATCTGGAAAATCTCGCGCGCGAGCGCGTTCGCGCGCTTGCCGCCACGCTCGGGCCCGATGTTTCGCTCGCCATCCTCGCCGTCGACAACGAAACCGGCGAAATTTTAGCGAGCGTCGGCTCGCCGGATTATTTCGACCTGCGCCGCGCCGGTCAGGTCGACATGACGCAAGCGCTGCGCTCGCCCGGCTCGGCGCTCAAGCCTTTTATCTACGGCCTCGGCTTCGAGGACGGCGTGATCAATCCGGAGACGCTGATCGAAGACCGGCCGGTAGCCTACGGCAGCTACGCGCCGAAGGATTTCGATTCGACGTTCCAGGGCACGGTGACGGTCCGCAAGGCGTTGCAGCTCTCGCTCAATGTGCCGGCTATCGCGGTGCTCGACGAAGTCGGCGCGAGCCGGCTGACCGCGCAGATCAGCCAGGCCGGCGCGTCTTTGGTGCTGCCGCCGGGCGAGGCGCCCGGTTTGGCCATCGGTCTCGGCGGCGTCGGCATAAAATTGTCCGATCTCGTCATGCTCTATGCCGGCATTGCGCGCCAAGGCACTACGATTCCGCTTAACGCGCATTTCGCCGCACCGCCGCCGCAAGCGTTGCGGCTGATGGAGCCAGTCGCCGCCTGGTATGTCGGCAACGTGCTGATCGGCTCGCCGCCGCCGGAAAACGGCACGCCGGGCCGCATCGCATTCAAGACCGGCACCAGCTACGGTTACCGGGACGCTTGGTCGATCGGCTTTGACGGCAAGCACACGATCGGGGTGTGGGTCGGCCGGCCCGACGGCGCGCCGGTGCCGGGCCTGGTCGGGCGCATCGCGGCGGCGCCGATGCTGTTCGATGCTTTCGCTCGGCTAGGCACGCCGCCGACGGCGTTGCCCCGCGCGCCGAAGGGCGTGCTGGTGACGTCGAGCGCCAAATTGCCGCCGCCGCTCAAACGCTTTGCGCCGGGCCGTCTCGGTGGAACGAGCGCGCAAGCGTCGCTGCACATTTTATTTCCGCCCGATGGTGCCCGGCTCGATCTGTCGGCGACCGACGGCAAAGCGAATGCAGTTCCGCTGAAGATCACCGGCGCGGTGGCGCCGCTCACCGTGCTGGTCAACGGCGTTCCGGTTCCGCAGCAGGATCGCGGCGTGCTGTTCTTCAGGCCTGACGGCCCCGGATTTTCGCGCGTGACGGTGATCGATTCGGCAGGTGCAACGGCCACCGCCGTCGTGCGCGTGGATGACGGCTCGGCGGCAAAATTAACGGCGCGTTAGCCGGTCGGCCTCGACATTCGGCTTAAATGCTTTCGGAACAAGGCGTTCCGGACATAGGGCTCGCCTAAGTCCTGCCTTCCCAATATAGCTGGCGCGGGCTATCGTCGGCCCTGGGGTGGCGGAATGCCAGGGAACTCCGGCTTTTTCGACCAGGACCGACGTGCCAGCCCGACTGAGCGTGATCGTTGATATGAAGCGGTCGTGAGCGTCGAAGGCCACGACGCAAGGGATGCCATCTGTGAGCACGACATTTTCCGCAGCATTGACCGATAAAGAACGTCTCGTCCGCATCGGCAAATATGCCTTGCGCCGGTTTCTCCTGCCGGTGTGCGGCTTCGGCCTGTTCGTGTATTTCCTGCCCAAGACCGCGTTGCTTTACGCCATCTGCGGCGCCTACGACGTCAGCCGCAACTCCGGGCTGAGCGCGACGACACTGCGGCGCTATTTCATCGGCAACGGCTTTTTCACCTGGGTCGTGTCGCCGTTCAACTGCCTGCTCGATCTCTTGTCGCTGCCCTACGTCAACAAGGGCGTCTATCGGCTGGAAGATCTGCCGCCCGCTTATCGGGACGAGGTGACGCGCTTGATCCAGGCGGCCAACGAATCGAATCTCGTCGCGCAAATGGAAGAGGCATCAAAACAACATCCGCGAACCATGGCCTTCTTCCGCTGGTACGGCGTCGACCAGAACACGTTCTTGAACGCGCCGGCACTGCGCCAGCCGTGGCAATATATCGAGACCATCGGCATTTCGGTCTTCAACAAGAAGGTCTCGACCTCGAAACATTTCGGCTACCTGCGGGCGTCGTTGCGGGTTTTGTATAACCTCAACGACATGACCGACGACTCCGCCTATATCGTGGTCGGCGACCAGACCAATTATTGGCGCGAGAACAAGCTCTTCATCTTCGACGACACGCTGCTGCACCAGTCCTTCAACGAAACCGATCAGACGCGCTATTGCCTGTTCGTCGACATGATCCGGCCGACGCCGTTTCCCGCCGCCATGCGCGCCGTCGTCTCTGCCGTGCGCTTGCTGACCCAGAGTTTCAAGTTCGTCTATTATCAGAATTGGAAGGTCATCGAGCGGCCGCAATAGGGGGCTGCCTTCCGGCTCGCGCCGGATGACCTTGCGCTTGATGATTTGGGCGTGTTTACACCTGAACGGGCATGACCACGACAAACAGCGCGGCGCCGCGATTGTGGCCGGCAAACGGCCTTGGCGCGCTATTCGACGTCGGCGCGGGTTCGCATCGGCGCGCTGTGGCCATGCTCGTGCTCATTTCCCTGTTCCTGTTTCTGCCGGGCTTTTTCCAGATTCCGCCGGTCGATCGCGACGAGGCCTATTTCGCGCAGGCCACCAAGCAGATGATCGAAACCGGCGATTATGTCGATATCCGCTACCAGGACGATGTTCGTTACCGCAAACCGGTCGGCATCTACTGGCTGCAAGCGGCGGTGGTGAAGACGGCCGAGATTTTCCGTTTTCCCAATGCGCGAACCACCATCTGGCTCTACCGCATTCCGTCGCTCCTTGGCGCCGTCGGCGCGGTTCTGGCCACCTATTGGTGCGGGCTCGCCTTCGTGTCGCGGCGCGGCGCCAACCTGGCCGCGATCATGATGGCGGCTTCGACGCTGCTCGGCGGCGAAGCGAGGCTCGCCAAGACCGACGCCGTGCTGCTGTTCACCATCGTCGCCGCCATGGCCGTGTTGGCGCGCGCCTATCTCTCGCCGCGCGAAGCCGGCAATGCGCGGCTCGGCTGGACGTTGCCGGCGATTTTTTGGACCGCGCTCGCCGCCGGCATCCTCCTCAAGGGGCCGGTCAATTTGATGATCGTCGGTCTTGCCGCGGTCACGCTGTCGATCTACGAGCGCTCCGGACGCTGGCTGTTGGCGCTGCGGCCGCTTGCCGGCTTCGTTTGGCTCGTTGTCGTCGTCTTGCCGTGGTTCGTCGCGATCTATATGCGCGTCGGCTATGCCTTCCTGGTCAATTCGGTCGGCCACGATATGCTCGGCAAACTCGCCAGCGCGCAAGAGGCCCATGGCGCGCCGCCCGGACTCTATTTGATTTTGTTCTTCGCCACCTTTTATCCGGGGTCGATTCTCGCCGGCCTTGCGGCACCTGCGGTATGGAAGGTGCGCCGCGAGCCGGCCGCGTTTTTCTTGCTGGCCTGGCTCGTTCCGTCGTGGATCGTCTTCGAGCTGGTCGTCACCAAGCTGCCGCATTACGTGCTGCCGCTTTATCCCGCCATCGCCATCCTCATTGCCGGCGCGGTCGAATCGAACGTGCTGTCGCGGCGGCCTTGGCTCGTTCGCGGCGCGGCGTGGTGGTTCATCGCGCCGATCCTCATCAGCATCGCCGCGGTGACGTTCGCGGTCATCGTTGCCCGCGATCCGGCGTTCCCGGCCTGGCCGTTTTTTGCCGTGGCCATCATTTGCGGGTTGTTTGCGTGGCTGCTCTATGAAGACGACGGCGCCGAACGCGCGCTGCTGCGAGCAACGGCCGGCATGGTGATGCTGGCGATCGCGGTTTTTGCCATCATCCTGCCGTGGCTGCGGCCGGTGTTTCCCTCCGTGACGCTGGCCCGCGTGCTGCACGATGCCGATTGCCGGCATCCGCTCGCCGCCAGTGCCGGCTACGAGGAGCCGAGCCTGGTGTTCCTTGCCGGCACCGAGACCCGTCTGACCGACGTTTCCAGCGCCGCCGATTTCCTCAACGGCGGGACCTGCCGCTTCGCCTTCATCGAGAGCCGCCATGAGCGCGCCTTCGCGCTGCGTGCCGAAGCGATCGGCCTGCAATATACCCGCGGACCGCGGGTCGACGGCTACAACATCAGCACCGGCCGGCCGATCAGCATCGCGGTTTTCGTCGCCGCAGGCGCGCCGTGAATGGCGGCAAGGTCTTGGCCTCGTCGGCGCCGCGGCAAAACGTGCTGAGGAATTTTCGGCAATGGATTTGCGTTCTCGCGCGCCCAGCGCGCGCGAGGGTGCCACCGCCATCCACCGGCGCGATCGCGGCCGTCATCGTCATGCTGGCCGCCTCGATCGCCTGCATGTTCCTCATCGACACCGCGGCAAGCGTTTGGGCGCGCACCTTGCCGCAATGGTTCGAAGACGTGTTCGAGCGGATTACCGATCTGGGCCTGGGAGGCTGGTTCCTGTTTCCGTTCGGCTTCATTCTGCTTTGTCTCGCCGCCGTGACTTCGCCGCTGCTGACACCATTGACGCAAGGCGTGCTGGCGATGCTCACGGTGCGGGTCGGTTTTTTGTTTCTGGCGATCGGCTTGCCCGGGCTGTTCGTCACCATCGTCAAGCGCCTGATCGGCCGCGCGCGGCCCTATGTCGGCAGTCCCGACGATCCCTTCATCTATCGGCCGTTCATCTGGGCGCCCGAATATGCCAGCATGCCATCGGGCCACGCCACGACGGCAGCGTCGGCGGCGATCGCGATCGGCGCGCTGTGGCCAAAGAGCCGCACCGTGATGTGGCTCTACGCGCTCGTCATCATGTTCAGCCGCGTCGTCGTGCTGGCGCACCATCCGAGCGACGTCGTTGCCGGCGCGCTGGTCGGCGCCGTCGGCGCGCTCTGGCTGCGGCGCGCCTTCGCCGCGCGCGGGCTGTTGTTTTCCGCGAGCGATCTGCGGGCCTTTCCAGGGCCGTCGTTGCGGCGGGTCAAGGCGGCGCTGCGCGAAGTTTTGCGCAAAAAGCCTGGAATTTCGCAGGGTTGAACCCGGTCGGGATGGGCTTTAGAAGCTTCCGGCATGTCTTCCAGCACAATGCCGCAGAGTAACGGGCAAGATCCGAACAGTCCCGCAATATCGGTGGTCGTGCCGGTGCGCAACGAAGCCGGCAATATCGCGCCGCTGGTCGCCGAGATCGCCGCCGCATTGCAGGGTCGCGCCTTCGAGATCGTTTATGTCGATGATGGCTCGCAGGACACAACGGCCGACGAATTGCGCGGCTTGATGGCGCAGCATCCGTGGTTGCGCCAGATCCGGCACGCGCAAGCTTGCGGCCAATCGGCAGCGGTGCGCTCCGGGGTTGCCGCGGCGCGCGCGCCTATCGTCGCGACGCTCGACGGCGACGGCCAGAATAACCCGGCTTATCTTCCGGCGCTGATTGCCGCGCTCGAGGCGGGCGCCCCGCGACTCGGCCTCATCGCCGGCCAGCGCGTCGGGCGCAAGAGCACGGGCTTCAAGCGATTGCAGTCGCGCATCGCCAATGGCGTGCGTAGCGCCGTGCTCAAAGACGGCACGCGCGATACCGGCTGCGGCCTGAAAGCGTTCCGGCGCGACGTGTTCTTGGGCCTGCCGTATTTCGACGGCCTGCATCGTTTTCTGCCGGCACTGGTGCGGCGCGACGGCTTTGGCGTCGGCTATGTCGACGTGGTCGACCGGCCGCGCCGGCACGGCACGTCGAATTACGGTTTCTTCGATCGGCTGTGGATCGGCATCCTCGATCTCGCCGGCGTGTGGTGGCTCGTCCGCCGCAAAAGACGCGTTCCCCAAGCGGAAGAGGTGACCCTTGCTGGTTGATCTGTCGCACGCGGTCGGCGCCTACTTTGTCGACGTCTTCGTCACCAGGCTCGATTGGTGGATATTTTTGGGCTTTGTCGCCCAAGGCCTGTTCACAATGCGCTTTGTGGTGCAATGGATCGCGTCGGAGCGCGCCGGCCGCAGCATCATTCCGATCGGATTTTGGTATTTCTCCATCGCCGGCGGTGTGCTGCTTCTGATTTACGCGCTGTACCGCAGGGACGCGGTCTTCATCGCCGGCCAGGCGTTCGGCGTTTTCGTCTATCTGCGCAATCTCTATTTTGTGTTGCGCGAACGCAAAACGGCGGCAGCGTGAGCGCGCTCAACCGGCCACGGCACAACGCGTGGCCCGGGCGGGCGGATTGACGAAGCCGTGGTAGGATTTCGGATCGTGCCCGGCGGCCACCACGCGCGTCGCCAGCTGTCGTGCCGGCGGGGGAGATCGGCCGTCTTTACCAGAGTCATTCATGCCGGCGTCGCTCCGCTGCCACAAAGTTCGCCCATTACGCCATTACCTCGGCCATCGACACTTTCGTCAACCCCTTGACCTTGCAGCGCGATCGTTCTCAGATGGGTTTGGGCGGGGAATTGCCTTAAGCGTCCCGGCTGCGGGGCCAAACTTAAAGCCACTTACAGCCTGTCAAAGTCACCTAAAGCCCCATTTTTTGCGCCACCCATGCTGAAAGGCCTGATCATGAAACGTTTAGCTACGGCATTCGCCATTGCAACGGTGCTCGCTTTTGGCATGCAGGCGGCAGGCGCGCAGACGCTCAAAGCGGTCAAGGACCGCGGCCAGCTGGCGTGCGGCGCCAACGGCTCATTGGCGGGCTTTGGCATCCCCGATCCACAAGGCAATTGGACCGGCTTTGACGTCGATTTCTGCCGCGCCATCGCGGCGGCGATCTTCAACGACCCGACCAAGGTCAAGTTCGTGCCGCTCACCGCGGCCAATCGCTTCACGGCGCTGCAATCGGGCGAGATCGACGTGCTCGCGCGCAACACCACCTGGACCATGTCGCGAGACACCTCGCTGGGCATCGATTTCGCGGCCGTGAATTACTACGACGGCCAAGGCTTCATGGTGCGCAAGGTGCTCAAGGTGAGCTCGGCGCTCGAGCTCAACGACGCTTCGGTCTGCGTGCAGCAGGGCACTACCACCGAGCTTAATCTGGCCGATTATTTCCGCTCCAACCACATGTCGCTGAAAACCGTGACCTTCGCCACGGTGGACGAGGCGCTCAAGGCCTACGATACCGGCCGCTGCGATGCCTACACCACCGACTCGTCCGGGCTTTACGGCTCGCGCGTGCTGCTCGCCGATCCGGGCGCCAATATCGTTCTGCCGGAGATCATCTCCAAGGAGCCGCTGTCACCGGCGGTGCGCCAAGGCGACGACGCCTGGGAAGACCTCGTGCGTTGGACCCACCACGCCATGCTCGACGCCGAAGAGCTCGGCGTCAACAAGAACAACGTCGACGACCAGAAGAACTCGACCAATCCGGAAATCCGCCGCCTGCTCGGTCTCGAAGGCCAATTCGGTGAAGCGCTCGGGCTGACCAACGATTGGGCCTATCGCATCATCAAGGCCGAGGGCAATTACGGCGAAAGCTTTGAGCGCAATGTCGGCCAGGGCTCGCCGCTGAAGATCGCGCGCGGGCTCAACGCGCTGTGGACCAAGGGCGGCCTGCAATACGGCCTGCCTGTTCGCTGAAGGTTACGTCGCTTGACTGGGTGTTGCCGCCGCCAGGGGCCGGCCCATGGCTGATATTGCGCGGGCTGATATGGCGCGGCCACGCCCGCGCTTTTCGCGGGGTTTTGCCAACCTGGCGCTGCAGGCGGCGCTGCTTGTCGTCGTCGTCGGACTTGCCGTCGCCGCCGCCCATAATGCCGCGCAAAATCTGGCACGTGCCAATATCGCCCACGGTTTTGGCTTCTGGAACAACACCGCCGGCTTCGACATCAGCCAGACGCTGATCGACTATTCGTCAAGCACCTCGACGTTCGGGCGCGCGTTCTGGGTCGGCCTGCTCAACACGTTGCTGGTCGCCGGCATCGGCTGTGTGCTCGCGACCGTTTTGGGCTTCATCATCGGCATCGCGCGGCTGTCGCGAAACTGGCTGGTGTCGCGATTGGCCGGCGGTTACGTCGAGCTCATTCGCAACATCCCGCTGCTGTTGCAAATCCTGTTCTGGTACAACGCCGTTCTCAAATCGCTGCCGGAATTGCGCGGCAGCGTCGCCTTGCCGTTCGGCGGCTTCCTCAACAATCGCGGCCTGTTCCTGCCGCGGCCGGTATTTGCGCCGGATTTCGGCGCCGTCGTCATTGCTTTCGCGATCGGATTGGTCGCCGCGATCGGCCTATATCTGTGGGCGCGGCGCCGCCAAGAGCGCACCGGCGAGCAGGTCCGCGTTCTTTGGATGATGCTGACCGCGATCTTCGGGTTGCCGCTGCTCGTCTTCGTCGTCGCCGGGCGGCCGCTGTCGTTCGGCATTCCCGACATGGGCCGCTTCAATATCCGCGGCGGCCTCGAAATCTTGCCGGAATTCGCAGCGCTCCTGCTGGCGCTGACGATCTATACGGCGGCCTTCATCGCCGAAGTGGTGCGCGCCGGCGTGCTGTCGGTTTCAACGGGCCAGACCGAAGCGGCGCAGGCGCTCGGCTTGCGTTCGGGAACGATCCTGCGTCTCGTCGTGGTGCCGCAGGCGATGCGGGTCATCATCCCGCCGCTGACCAGCCAGTATCTCAACCTGACCAAGAATTCCTCGCTCGCCGTGGTCATCGGCTATCCCGATCTGGTCCAGGTTTTTGCCGGCACCGTCTTGAACATCACCGGCCAGGCCGTCGAGGTGATCGCCATCACCATGGCGGTCTATCTCGCGATCAGCCTCGTCACTTCGCTGGCGATGAATCTCTATGGGCGCAGCGTCGCCATCGTGGAGCGCTGAGACCATGGCTGCGATGTCACCGGCTCAATTCCTGCGCAAAACGCCGGCGGTGAGCTTGCCGCCGCCGTCGTCGCGCGCCGGCGTGTTCGGCTGGGTCCGCGTAAACCTGCTTTCGTCGCCGCTCAATATCGCACTGACGCTGATCGCAATCCTCTTCATCGCCTGGATCGTACCGCCGGTCGTGCGCTTTCTCCTCATCGACGCCACTTGGTCCGGCGCCGATCGCGAGGCCTGCATACCGTCACCAGCGCGTCCGAATCCCGGCGCCTGCTGGGCGTTCGTTCGGGTGTGGTCGTCATATTTCGTCTATGGCTTCTACCCGGCCGGCCAGCGCTGGCGGGTCGATCTGTTCTTCGCGGCGCTGGCATTGGGCATCGGCTGGCTGTTGTGGCTGCGCGCGCCGCGCCGCGACATCGGCGCCGTCTACTTCTTCATCGTGCTGCCGGTGCTGTCGCTGATCCTGCTCGGCGGCCTGCCGCTGATCGGCCTTGCCTATGTACCGACCAATCTGTGGGGCGGCATCCTGGTGACCATCGTGGTCGCGACCATCGGCATGGTGTGTTCGCTGCCGCTCGGCATCCTCTTGGCGCTCGGGCGCCGGTCGCGCATTCCCGTGGTGCGCTGGCTTTCGATCATGTTCATCGAATTCGTCCGCGGCGTGCCGCTGATCACCGTGCTGTTCATGGCGAGCGTGATGCTGCCGCTATTCGTGCCCGAGCCCTTGGCGCCGGACAAGCTGGTGCGCGCCTTGATCGGCGTCGCCATGTTCGCCTCGGCCTATATGGCGGAGGTGGTGCGCGGCGGGCTTGTGGCGATTCCGCGCGGCCAATACGAGGCGGCGCAGGCGCTCGGCTTGTCCTTTTGGCGGATGACGGCGCTGATCATCCTGCCGCAGGCCCTGCGGGTGACGCTGCCGAACATCGTCAATGTCTTCATCGCTCTGTTCAAGGACACCACCCTCGTCTTCATCGTCGGCATTTTCGATTTCCTGCGCACCGTCGAAGTGGCGCGCGGCGACCAGAAATGGGCGTCGCCGGTCACCAGCCTCACCGGCTATGCCTTTGCCGCGATGTTCTACTTCGTCTGCTGCTATGCCATGTCGCGCTACGCGCAAAGGGTCGAAGCCCGCCTGGCGCGCCGTTCGGCGTATAAGGGGCGATGATGGACAAACGTCCCGACGAGCCCGAAACGCCGCGCGCCGAAACCGCGGTCGAGATCATCGCCTTGAACAAATGGTTCGGCGAATTCCATGTGCTGCGCGACATCGATTTGAAAGTGGCGCGCGGCGAGCGCATCGTCATCTGCGGGCCGTCCGGCAGCGGCAAGTCGACGCTATTGCGCTGCATCAACCATCTGGAGGACTGGCAGTCGGGCCGCATCGTCGTCGACGGCATCGAGCTCAACGACGATCCCAAGCAGATCGTCGCGGTGCGCCGCGACGTCGGCATGGTATTCCAGCAGTTCAACCTGTTTCCGCATCTGACCGTGCTGGAGAACTGCACGCTGGCGCCGATCTGGGTGCGCAAAATGCCCAAGCGCGACGCCGAGGCGCTGGCCATGAAATACCTGGAGCGCGTCAAAATTCCCGAACAGGCGCAAAAATATCCGGCGCGGCTGTCCGGCGGCCAGCAGCAGCGCGTGGCGATCGCGCGCGCGCTGTGCATGAACCCGAACATCATGCTGTTCGACGAGCCGACCTCGGCGCTCGATCCGGAGATGGTCAAGGAAGTGCTCGACACCATGGTGGAGCTCGCTTCCGACCGCATCACCATGCTGGTGGTCTCCCACGAGATGGGATTTGCCCGCCAGGTCGCCGACCGCATGATCTTCATGGCCGATGGTCAGATTCTGGAGATCAACGAGCCGAAAGGTTTTTTCGACCATCCGCAGCACGAGCGCACGCGGCTTTTCCTGCAGCAAATTTTGCGCTGAACGGTGCAAAATTTCGGAAACCGGATGGCGCAATCGGGGTAAGATAAAGCCAAAGCGCGCCGTCGTGAGCAATGCGGAGATTTGCAATGAAATGGGTTTTTGTGCTGGCCGTACTGGTTGTTATGTCAACTCGTCCTGCACACGCCACGGACTTGAGCTGCGTCAGCACCACGTTCAATGCGCTTTCTCCCAACGACAAGGTGTGCGTCAGCGCCTTTGAAGATCCGAAAGTGCCCGGCATCGTGTGCCACATTTCGCAGGCCAGAAAAGGCGGCTGGGGCCAGCCATTTGGCCTGAACGAAGATCCGTCTAATTTTTCGGTCTCGTGCAGACAAAACGGACCGATCGACGTCGACCTGTCAAAGCTCGGTGACAATGAAGAAGTGTTCAGTCAGAAAACCAGCATATTTTTCAAGACAACTCGTATTTATCGCATGATCGATAAACCTCGGAACACGCTCGTCTACCTCGCTATCAGCACGAAGATCATCAATGGATCACCGTCGAATGCGATCAGCACCGTTCCGATCATGCCGTGGCCGACACGGTAGCCATTCGCGGAGACTGTTCGCTTTTCGAACAATTATGAACTTATCTCGCGGCGCATTGTCATGAATATATGCCCTTGGACAATGGATCTATCGGGCGGTACCCAATACTTGGTCTATGCTTTGTAACTCGAACTTTTGCCCAAGATTACAAGGTTGTAATCCGGCGATCATTTCATCCTGTCCGAAGTTTAACTTGCTTCTACGCGGCGGCGGCTCATCATCTTCGCACCAAAATGCATCTGTGGAGGATGACCATGCTCAAGCCCGTAATCGCCGCGACGGCCATACTCGCCATCGCCGGCTCTACCTTCGTCTACGCGCAACAGGGCGGCTATCGCGGCTTCCGCGACGGCGGCCCGCGTTTCGAACATCGCCATCGGCTCAGCGCCGACGACGTGTCCGCGTTCGCCGACGCGCGCATCGCAGCGCTCAAGGCCGGACTGGAACTGACCCCCGACCAGGCGAAAAATTGGCCGGCATTCGAGGCGGCAGTGCGCAACATGGTGCAATTGCGCATCGACCGCATCAAGGCCCGTCAAGCGGCGCAGCCGGACCAGTCCCAGACTCCGGCGTCGCCGTTCGATCGGCTGGCGAAGCGCGCCGACGCCATGAGCAAGCGCAGCGTCGCGCTCAAGCAGATCGCCGATGCCGGCGCGCCGCTCTATCAGAGCCTCAACGACGCCCAGAAAGCCCGTTTCACCATGCTGGCGCGGATCCTGCGGCCGCATCAGCACGGCAATAACGGCGGCGAGCGGCGCGAGGGCCGCAATTTCGATCGCGACGGCCATGGCTGGGGCGGACGCCGGTTCGGCGAAAACGGCTTCGGCCGCGACGGCCAGGACGGCCAAGGCGACCAAGACGGTCACGGCTGGCGCCACGGCCACATGCACAACCTGATGAACAACGACGGCGATCAGGGCTCGCAACTCTGATTGCTGCCGGAATTTCCCGGCGCCCGCTGATTTTCGCCTCCCCCGCAGCGGACGCCAAAACGAGAGCCGCAGGACACGAGTCCTGCGGCTTTTGCGTTTTAAGCGATGGGAGCTAGCGCACCAGCGGCCCGTTGGCCTTCTTCCACGCGTCAATGCCGCCCTGGATATGGCAGGCGGTCTTCAGTCCGGCATCCTGCGCCGCCTGCACCGCCATGGCCGAGCGCTCGCCGAAGGCGCAGTAGAACACGATGCGCTTGCCGGTCGCCGCCGCGAGCTCCTGCAGCATGCCGCCGGCGCAAATATGTTCCGGCAAGGCGGGATAGGGCGCATGCAGCGAGCCCGGGATGACGCCGTGTTTTTCGCGCTCGCCTTTCTCGCGCAGATCGACGATGGCGACGTCGGGGCGGCCGCGCAGCGCGATCGCGTCAGTGGCCGACAACGCCCAGCCTTTCTTTGCGATCGCGTCCTGGTGCAGGCCGACATGCATGTTGGCCGGCACCGCCACGTCCATCATTTTCGGGTTGGGCAGTTTCAGATTGTTCATCAGCTCGACATATTCGTCGATCGATTTCACCTTGAGCCGCGGATTGAAGCGCTTCTCCTCGCCGATGGTCGAGACCGTGTCGCCTTTGTAGTCGTGGGCCGGGTAGACCATGGTCTCGTCGGGCAGCTTGAGCAGCTTGTTGAAAAGCGATTCGTATTGGGCGCGTGGATCGCCGTTCTGGAAATCCGTCCGTCCGGTGCCGCGGATCAAGAGCGTGTCGCCGGTGAAGACGCGGTCGCCCCACAGGTACGAATAGGAATCGTCGGTGTGGCCGGGCGTATAGAGCACGTCGAGCCGCAGGCCCTCGATCTCGATGCCGTCGCCCTCGGCGACCCGCATTGAGACGACGTCGGCATGGGTCTGCTCGCCCATCACCGTGATGCAATGGGTGCGGTCGCGCAGCGCGCCCAGTCCGGTGACGTGATCGGCGTGAAGGTGAGTGTCCACGGCCTTGACCAGCTTGAGGTCGAGCTCGCGGACCAGCTGCAAATAACGGTCGACCCGCTCCAGCACCGGATCGATGATCAGCGCCTCGCCGCCGTGCCGGCTGGCGATGAGATAGGTGTAAGTGCCCGAGGTCGAGTCGAACAGCTGGCGAAAGATCATGGGCGACTCCCGATCAATATCTAGCATTTTATGCTATGATAATGGCCCGCGCGAGACACGGTTATGATCAAAATCAATCTCGACGATAAATTTGCGCTGTTCGACGAGCATTGGCGGCCCAAGACCGTCGCCGCGCTCAACGGCCAGGAGGTCAAGATCGTCAAGGTCAAGGGCGAATTCCCCTGGCACCATCACGCCAACGAGGACGAATTCTTCATGGTGTGGAAGGGCACGTTCCGGGTGGAATTTCGCGATCGCGTGGTGACGCTAAAACCCGGCGAATGCGTGGTGGTGCCGCGCGGCACCGAGCATCGCACCTGCGCCGACGAGGAAGCCTGGATTTTGTGCTTCGAGCCGGCGGAGACGTTGAACACCGGCAATATCCGCGACGCCACTTACACCGCGCCAAAGGGCGTCACGATTTAGGGCGGCGGCAAATTCGACCTCAGCAAGTGACCGCCAGCCGAAAGGGGACGACCGGCCTGTGTTTTCAGCGAGCCGTGCGGCGAAGCAGCGGTCAATGCGGCCGAGATGGGCGAAGTGCGACATTGCTTCCCTACGCGGCGCCGCGGAATTGGTGTAGGTTGATCGCGAGCTGCCAGCGGAACATGCCGACGTCCGCAAAATCAAAGGCAGCCTTTGTGCCCCCGGCGGGCAGGCAACTCTAAAAGCAAAACGACACTGGCATCCCGTTCGCGGGCGCCTTCTGCATTGCGGAGGGCATCCAAGCGCGTGGGGCGTAGGTTGAAACTTGCCGGCCGGGAATTCGCACATCCAGCGAAGTGTTTCAGCGGGCAACTGTGGAGGACTTGACGAAACGGCAGCAGCGACAATCCGGGAGGAATGATCATGAAAAGGCTTGCGTTCATTCTCTTAGCCGCCGTAGTCGCATTGTTCAGTGCGGCCCTTCGTGCCGACGATTATCCGACGCGCCCAATCACTTTTGTCGCCGTGTTCGGTCCGGGCAGCGCCAGCGACACGATCTGCCGCATCATCGCCGATCGGCTCAGTCCGCTGCTTGGGCAACCGATCGTCGTTGAGGATCGGCCCGGAGCGGACGGCGCATTGGCAGCCCTCTATGTCCATCATCAACCGGCCGACGGCTATACGCTCCTGATGGGGACCAACTCGCCGCTTTCGGCCGACCCATTCATACACAGGGACATCAATTACGATCCGATCAAAGACTTCGTACCGGTCACGCGCGTGGGAAGCTTCACGCTGATGCTGGTGGTCGATCCAAAATTGCCGATCCATTCGGTGCAGGAACTGATCGATTACGCCAAAGTCAACCCGGGCAAGCTGACCTATGCCAGCGGCAACACCGCCGGCATCGTCGGCATGGAAACGGTCAAGCGCTGGGCCGAGGTCAGCATCCTGCATGTGCCTTACAAGACGACGGCACCGGCGATCGAGGACATCATCGCCGGCCGCGTGTCGATGATGTTTGCCGATTTCACCTCGGCAATGCCGCATGTCAACGCAGGAACACTGCGCCCGTTGGCGATATCTCGGATAAAGCGCAGCTCGCTATTCCCGGACTTGCCGACCATGGACGAGGCGGGCATCAAGGGCTTCAATCTCGATGCTTGGGCGGGTCTCGTCGCGCCGGCGGGCACACCGCCGGAGATCATAACCAAGCTCAATGGCGCGCTGCGCCAAGTCATCGACAGCCGGGATGTCCAGGCGAAATTCAAGAACGTGGGCTTCGAGGGGTTTTCCAGCACGCCTGAAGAGCTCGGCGCCTACATGAAGGCCGAGATCGTCGACTGGGGAAAGATGGTCAAGGACGCCGGCATCAAGCCAGATTGATTGACGCTGGAATCGGTAGAGCATTCTCGGTGCCGCGTCGCCGAGGCACTTCAGCTCAAGGGGCAATGCCATGAAACTTCGCCGCAGACAATTTCTGCGGTTGGCCGCCGGCGCTGCCGTGTTGCCGATCGCGTCGGGTCTTGCCGCAGCAGAGACTTATCCATCCCGCCCGATCACGATGCTTGTCGGATTTCCGCCCGGCGGCCCGACCGATACCCTGGCGCGCCTCCTCGGCGAAGCGATGCAGCGTTCGCTCGGTCAGACCGTAGTCGTCGAAACCGTCAGCGGTGCCAGTGGCACGATTGCAGCCGGTCGTGTCGCTCACGGCATCCCGGACGGCTACACCGTCGTCATCGGCAACTGGGGGAGCAATGTTGGCGCGCCCGCGATCTATCCGCTCGACTTTGACGTCCTCAAGGACCTCCAGCCGATCTCGCTTCTCGCGGCTTCCTCGCTGTGGATCCTCGGAAAAAACGCGCTGCAACCGAAGACCGCGACCGAACTCATTGCGTGGCTGAAATCCAACCCAAACCCGATCACGTTCGGCACTGTGGGCGCCGGCAGCGCCGCGCATCTGTGCGGGCTCTATCTAGAGAAGAAAACAGGTGCGCACTTTCAATACGTGCCGTACCGCGGTGCCGCTCCGGCGATGCAGGATTTGATCGGCGGTCAAATCGATCTGTCCTGTCTTGAGGCATCGGCAACCTTGGGGAATGTGGAGGCCGGCAGATTCAAGGCGTATGCCGTGATGAGCGAAAAGCGTTGGTCAAAATCACCGAACACGCCGACGATGATCGAATCGGGCGTGCCGGGACTCAGCATCTCCTTCTGGCACGGCCTGTGGACGACCAAGGGGACGCCCAATCGCGTTGTCGATCGGTTGGACGCCGCCGTCAAGGCTGCTTTGGCCGACCCGGTCGTGCGGCAGCGTCTCGAAACGCTCGGCCAAGTCATATTCCCGCCCGATCAGCAGACTCCAGCGGCGCTCGCGGCGTACAACAAGGCCGAGATCAACAAATGGTGGCCGATCATCAAAGCGGCAAACATCAAGGTGGAATGAACACGGAGCAACGCGCGTGGGTTGCTATTCCTCGTAGATCATCTTGCGTGTCATGCCGCCGTCGACAACAAAATTTACGCCGGTGATGAAGCCCGAGCGCTCGCTGTCGAGCAGAAAGGCGACGATCTCGGCGATATCCTGCGGCTTGCCGACGCGGCCCGCGGGATGCTGGGCGTGGTCCTTGCGGCGCAACGCGCCGTAGTTCTTGGTCGCGATCCAACCGGGGCTGACGCAATTGACGCGCACGTCCGGTCCGAGGCTGATGGCGAGCGCGTGGGTGAGCGCGACCAGTCCGCCTTTCGATGCCGAATAGGATTCCGTGTTCGCCTCCGACATCAGCGCCCGGGTCGAGGCGATGAGGACCATGGCGCCGTGCGCTTTGCGTAAAAACCGTTCGGCGGCGCGCGCCAACAGGAATGCCGCGGTCAGATTGGTGTCGATGACGCGGTGCCATTCGGCAAGCGTCAGCCGGCGCAGCGGCTTGCGGATCATGATGCCGGCGTTCGAGACCACGGCATCGAGGCGGCCAAAATTTTCGACGAGCATCTTTACCGCGCGGAAAACCGTCTCCTCCTCGCGGACATCGCCTTCGACCAGAATGACGTTACGATCGCGCGGCGAAAAGGCGCGCTTCAATCCGCTGCCGGGCCTGTCGATGATGCCGGCACGCCAGCCGGCGGCGAGCAGATGCCGCGCGATGGCGCGGCCGATGCCGTTGGCGCCTCCGGTCACCAGCGCGACGGGTTTTGCTGTCGCCATGCCGGTAAATCCGAAAAGCTAATCACGCTCGACGGGAGTGTCGGGCCGCGAGCCCCATTCCGTCCACGAGCCGTCGTAAAGGCCCACGGCGGTGGTGCCGATCGATTCGAGCGCGAAGGTGAGGATCGCAGCCGTCATTCCCGAGCCGCACGAGGTGATGATGGGCTTGCCAAGATCGACGCCGGCATCGGTGAAGGCCTTGGCGATGCGTTCGCGCGACACCAGCGTGCCGTTCTCGACCAACAGATCGAACGGCACATTGAACGCGCCCGGCATGTGGCCGGAACGCAGTCCGGCCCGCGGCTCGGGCGCCTGGCCTTTGAATCGCGCCGCGGAACGGGCATCGACGACCTGCACGCCCTCGTCGTTGATCGCCATCCGCATGTCTCCCAACATCGCGACGGCGCCGACATTCATCCGCGCGTTGAACGAACGCGGCGGCCGTTTGCCGTCGCCGGTCTCCAGCGGCCGGTTCTCGGCTTTCCACTTCGGCAAGCCGCCGTCGAGGATGTAGACGTTCTTGGCGCCGAAGATGCGAAACGTCCACCACACCCGCGCCGCCGAGTAGAGGCCGAGACTGTCGTAGACCACGATGGTGTCGCTGTCGCCGATGCCGAGCAGGCCTGCGGCCTCGGCGAAATGTTTTGGACCCGTCAGCATATGCGGCAATTCGGTAGAATGATCGCTGATCGCGTCGATGTCGAAGAACACCGCGCCGGGGATGTGGCCTGAGCGATGCTCGGCCAGTACGTCGCGCTTCTGCGTCACAGTCGGATACGAGGCGTCGACCACGGCGACGTCGCGATCGTGCAAATGCTCGGCGAGCCATTCGGTCGATTTGAACCAGCGGCTCGGCGGCGACGGGGCAGGGTCGGGCTCGGTTCGCAGCATGTTGTTCTCTTTTCAATCATTAACGCCGGCGCGCCGGCGAAGTTCATTCGTAAGGAATTTTGATGTCCGGCTTGCGCTCGAGCCAGGCCGGCACCGGCAGTTTCTTCCCGCGCAGGAAGTCCGGGTTGAACAGTTTGGATTGGTAGCGCGTGCCGTAATCGGCGAGGATCGTCACGATGGTGTGGCCAGGGCCGAGCTCCTTGGCAAGCCGGACGGCGCCGGCGATGTTGATGCCGGACGAGCCGCCGAGGCAAAGCCCCTCGTGCTCGAGCAGATCGAAGATGATCGGCACCGCTTCGGCGTCGGGGATCTGATAGGCGATATCGATCGGCGCACCTTCCAGATTTTTGGTGATGCGGCCTTGGCCGATGCCTTCGGTGATCGAGGAGCCTTCCGACTTCAACGTGCCGGTCGTGTAGTAGCTGTAGAGCGCGGCGCCCATCGGATCGGCGAGCGCGATGCGCACGGCGTTGCTGCGCGCTTTCAGCGCCATTGCCACGCCGGCCAGCGTGCCGCCGGTGCCGACGGCGCAGACAAAGCCGTCGACCTTGCCGTCGGTCTGCCGCCAGATTTCAGGACCCGTGGTTTCGACATGGCCCTGGCGATTGGCGACGTTGTCGAATTGATTGGCCCAGATCGCGCCGTTCTTTTCGCTCTTGGCCAATTGCGCGGCGAGCCGGCCGGAGACTTTGACGTAATTGTTGGGATTGGAATAGGGCACGGCAGGCACTTCGATCAGCTCGGCGCCACACAGCCGCAGCGTGTCCTTCTTCTCCTGGCTCTGGGTTTCCGGAATCACGATCACGCTGCGGAAGCCCATGGCGTTGCCGACCAAAGCGAGCCCGATGCCGGTATTGCCGGCGGTGCCCTCGACGATGACGCCGCCCGGCCGGAGCTCGCCCTTCTTCACCGCGTCCTCGATGATGAACAGCGCGGCGCGATCCTTGACCGACTGGCCCGGATTCATGAATTCGGCCTTGCCCAAAATGGCACAGCCGGTGGCCGCCGACACGCGCTCCAGCTTGATCAGCGGCGTGTTGCCGATCGCCTCGATAATTCCGTTACGAACCTGCATTTCCGTCACTTTCGAAGCCGCGCGACCCTAGATGACCAAGTGTTCGGAAACAAGGCGGGAACAAAGCCGCGGTTTAACGAAAGCTTATCGAAACCATACCGCTGCATGGCGGATGCGGCTGCCGCAGAATTCACCGATTCTTTGCGGCCGTGGCGCTATGCGAAAAGCTAACAGGGGTTGTCAGCACTCGTTTGCCCGGGCTCGGTCAAGGCGGTTGAACAAGTCGGTTGAACGCGATGAATCTCGACGTCAATACTTTGTTCCTCGTGACCATCTATGTGGAAGCGATCCTCGGATTGCTGCTGCTGTTCGCCTGGGTGCAGAACACCGCGATCTATGCGGTGGCATGGTGGGGCTTTGCCGATCTGATGCGTGCCGCGTCCATCATGCTGTTCGGCATGTACGGTTCGGTCTCCGATCTGATCTCGATCGATCTCGCCAATGCGATCCTGTTTACCGCCTTTGCGGTGACCTGGACCGGCGCGCGGGTATTCGATCACCGCAAGCCGCGATGGCTCCTGCTGTTCGGCGGCGCCGCGCTTTGGCTGGTGCTGTACCGCATCCCGGCGATCCAAAACTCCTGGGACCTGCGTATGCTGCTCGCGTCGGGCATCATCACGGCTTACACCTGGGCGACGGCCTACGAATTCTGGCGCGGCCGCAGCGAGCCCTTGGTGTCGCGCTGGCCGGCGATCTTTATGTTCTTTGCTCACGGCGCGCTTTATCTGCTGCGCACGCCGTTCGGCGCCATGATTGCGCCGGTGAACAACCAGGTGTTCGCCAGCGTCTGGATCACCGTGCTCAGCTTCGAGGCGCTGCTGTTCACCATCGCCATCGCCTTCATATTGTTGGCCATGGCGAAGGAGCGCACCGAACACCGCCACAAGACCGCGTCGCTCATCGATCCGCTGACCGGTATCGCCAACCGCCGCGCCTTCCTGCAGGACGCCGAGGTACAGCTCAAGTGCCAGGCGACCGAGCCGCGGCCGATGGCGGTGCTGCTGCTCGACCTCGATAATTTCAAATCGATCAACGACCGCTTCGGCCACGCCATCGGCGACCGCGTGCTGCAGATGTTTGCCGAAATCGGCTCCGGCTGCATGCGCCGTTTCGACATTTTCGGCCGGCTCGGCGGCGAGGAATTCGCGGCGCTCCTGGTCGACACCTCGCGCGAGCGCGCGCTCGCGGTCGCCGAGCAGATCCGCTCATCGTTCGTCGAAATGACCGGCATGGTCGAGGGCAAGCCGGTGGTGGCCACGGTGAGCATCGGCGTCGTCATCAGCTATGATGCGGTGCTCGATCTCTCGGCGCTATTGGCGCAGGCCGACCACGCGCTCTATCGCGCCAAGGACAACGGCAGGAACCGCATCGAGATCGCCTCCATCGAGTTGATCCTCGACCGGGTCAAGCGCGCCAGCGCCGCCGCCGACCGCGCGGCCAGCGCCAAAGCGGCGGCGAAATCCGCGGCGTCCGCGGCGTAATCGTCAGCGCAAATCGCCGGCCCTTATTTCACCTCGGCAGGCGTCGAGGTCCCCGGACCTTCGCCGACGATGAGCAGGACCGCGTCCTCGTCCTTGGCGCCGTCGAAATGCACCTGCTGCCCGAAATGGGTCACGAAGGTGCCCGCCGGCATCGGCACGGTGCCGTCGGGATCGAATTTCGTCCCGGTGCCGACCCACCACGTGCCCTTGAGCACGGTGATGAAGCGGTCGTGCGGATGAAAATGCGGATGACTGAAATGATGGCCGGCAAGCCATTTGACCATCTGCACGTAGAGCCCTTCCTTTGTCGGGTCGCCGGCCAGCACCGCATTCTGCGCGCCGGCCGGGCTCGGCTCCGACCATTTGATCTGATCGGGTAATTTGAAAGCGACCGCCGCCGGATTGAGCTCCGCCGCGCGAGCGCCGCCGCCGGCTAGAAAAGGCGCGACCGCCGGCAGCAACGCCAGCGAACGCCGCGTGAATGTGATCATGGAATCCTCCTCGCGCGCTTCTTGCTTTTGAGCGCGTGCCGCAAGGGTAGCGCGTCGCGCCGGTCGAGGCGAGATGGGATGCCGCCCATTTGGCGGGCGCTACACGAAGCCGCGTGCGCATTGCGCGGCCCGCGCGGTGCTGTATTAGGTTGCCGCAACAAACGTGCCGTCCCAAGGAGTAAAAATGAAACGCAGTACCGATCGCATTCTGACCACCCATGTCGGCAGCCTGATCCGGCCGCAGGCGCTGCAAGAGTTTTTGCGCGCCAAACAGGCCGGCAAGCCTTACGACACGGCCGCTTATGACAAGTGCCTGACGGCTTCGGTCGCGGAGGTGGTGCACAAGCAGGCCGAGGTCGGCATCGACGTCATCAGCGACGGCGAGTTCGGCAAATCGATCAGCTGGTCGCAATACGTGCTCGAACGCCTGAGCGGCTTCGAACGGCGGCCAATCAATCCGGGCAAGAAAAATCCATTTACCCGCGGTGTCGACCGCGAACAATTCGCCGAATTTTATGCCGAGCTCGATGCCCGCGAAGGCGTCGCCACCACGGTTGAGGCGGTGTGCGTCGGCCCGATCGCCTATACCGGCCAGGCCGAGCTGCAGCGCGACATCGACAATTTCAAAGCCGCGCTGAAGATCGTCAATGTGGTCGAGGCGTTCCTGCCGGTGGCGGCGCCGGCCAGCGTCATCCCCGACCGCAAGAACGAATACTACAAGACCGATGAGGAGCTGATCCGCGCCATCGGCGCCGCGATGCGCACCGAATACCGCATGATCATCGACGCAGGCTTCGTGCTGCAACTCGACGACGCCCGCGCCGCCGTCACCTATGATCGCATGGTGCCGCCGGGCAGCTTTGAAGATTATCGCAAATGGCTGCGGCTGCAGGTCGAGGTGCTCAACGAGGCGATCAAAGGCCTACCGCCGGATCGCATCCGCTATCACGTCTGTTGGGGCAGCTGGCCCGGCCCGCACACCACCGACGTGGCGCTCAAAGACATCGTCGATCTCATCCTTAACATGAATGTCGGCGCCTTCGTCATCGAAGGCGCCAATCCGCGCCACGAGCACGAATGGCGGGTCTGGGAGAGCGCAAAACTGCCGGCGGGCAAGGTGCTCATCCCGGGCGTCATCAGCCACGCCACCAACGTGGTCGAGCATCCGGAACTGGTCGCCGAACGCATTGTGCGGCTCGCTAAACTGGTCGGGAGCGAAAACGTGCTGGCCGGCACCGATTGCGGCTTCGCCCAAGGCCCGTTCCATCGCCGGGTGCATCCGAGCATCATGTGGGCGAAGCTTGGTGCGTTGGTCGAGGGCGCGCGGATCGCGAGCGGAGAGTTGTGGCGGAAAGCGGCGTAGCCTCGGTTACTCCGCCGCGACCGCGTGCACCGGCTCTTCGGCCGCCTCGACCGGGCCGCGTCTTTCGCCGAACAGCCAGGTCTGCAGCCGGTCGAGATAGAGATAAACGACCGGCGTGGTGTAGAGCGTCAGCACTTGGCTCACGGCCAAGCCGCCGACCATGGCGTAGCCGAGAGGCTGGCGCATTTCCGAGCCGGCGCCGGTGCCGATGGCGAGCGGGATGCCGGCGAGCATGGCCGCCGCCGTGGTCATCAGGATCGGGCGGAAGCGCAGCAGGCATGCCTCGCGGATCGCGTCGTGCGGCGCCATGTGGCGGTCGCGCTCGGCGGAAATGGCGAAATCGACCAGCATGATGCCGTTCTTCTTGACGATGCCGATGAGGAGAATGATGCCGATGATGCCGATCACCGACAGATCCATATGGCCGAGGCTCAGCGCCAACAGCGCGCCGATGCCGGCCGACGGCAAGGTCGAGAGAATCGTCAGCGGGTGGATGAAGCTTTCGTAGAGGATGCCGAGAATGATGTAGACGACGATGAGCGCAGCCGCGATCAGCGCCGGCTCGCTGCGCAGCGAGGTCTGGAACGCCTGGGCGTTGCCCTGGAACGTCGGGATGATCGCGGCCGGCATGCCGATCTGGCGCGACGCCTCGTTGACGGCATTGACGGCCTGGCCGAGCGCGACGCCGGGTTTCAAGTTGAACGTGATGGTCACTGCGGGGAATTGGCCCTGGTGGGAAATCAGAAGCGGACCGACGCCGTTTGCGTCGACGGAGACGAGGGCGGACAGCGGCACCGCGGCGCCGGTCAGCGGCGACTTCACATAGAGGCGGTCGAGCGTCGAGAGGTCCTTCTGAAGTTCGGGCAGGATTTCCAGCACCACGAAGTAGGTTTTGAGCTGGGTGAAATATTGCGTGATCTGACGTTGGCCGAAGGCGTCGTTCAGCGTGTCGTCGATCGCCTGCGCGGAGATGCCGAAGCGCGAGGCCTGGTCGCGGTTGATGGCGATCTGCAATTTCGGCGCATTGGCCAACAGATCGCTGGTGACGTCGGCGAGCTGCGGCAAGGTGCGCAGCTTCTCAAGGAGCCTTTGCGACCAGTCGTTCAGCTCGTCGATATTCGTGTCCTGCAAGGTGTACTGAAAGCTGCCGCGGGCGATGCGGGCGCCGACATTGATGTCCTGGGCCGGCTGCAGGAACAGGTTCACGCCCTGCAGCTTGGCGAGCTGCGGCCGCAAGCGGTCGATGATCTGTGACGAAGTGAGCTTGCGCTCGTCGCGCGGCTTCAACACGATGAAATAACGGCCGGTGTTGGCGCTCTGCGCGCTGCCGGTGCTGCCGGTCTGCGAGCCGAATCCTTCGATGTCGGGATCGGCCAGGATGACGTCGCCGACGGTATGCATCAGCCGCATCATCTCATCCGGCGAGGTTTCCTGCGCGGCCTCGGCAAAACCCTGGATCAGGCCGGTGTCCTGGATCGGAAAAAAGCCCTTCGGGATCAGGATCGCCATGATCAGGGTAAGCGCCATGGTGGCGAAGAAGATGGCGAGCGTGATCGGCTGATGGCGGAGCACGATGTCCAGCGTACGCCGGTAGAAATTGAGCATGCCGTTGAAGCCGGACTCGATCACGCGATAGACGCGGCCGTGGGTCTCCGGCTCCCGCTTCATGAAGCGCGAGCACATCATCGGCGCTAACGTCAGCGACACCAGCGCCGACACCGCGATCGAGGCGGTGACGGTCAGCGCAAATTCGCGGAACAGCCGGCCGATGATGCCGCTCATCAACAGGAGCGGAATGAACACCGCGATCAGCGAGCACGAGATCGACAGCACCGTGAAGCCGATCTCGCGCGAGCCGCGCAGCGCCGCGGTGAACGGCGGCTCGCCGTGCTCGACGTGGCGGTAAATATTCTCCACCACGACGATGGCGTCATCAACGACGAAGCCGACCGCGATGGTCAGCGCCATCAGCGACAGGTTGTCGAGGCTGAAATGCATCAGATACATCGCCGCGAACGAGCCGGCCAGCGCCAGCGGCACCGTCACGCTCGGAATCAGCGTCGCCCAAAAATTGCGCAGGAACAGAAGGATCACCATCACCACGAGGCAGATGGTGAGCACCAAGGTGAACTCGACGTCGGCCACGGAGGCGCGGATGGTCACCGTGCGATCGAGAATGGTTTCGACCTTGACCGCCGGCGGAATGCGCGCGGTGAGCTGCGGCAGCTGCGCCTTGATCTGGTCGACGGTATCGATGACGTTGGCGCCGGGTTGCTTGAACACGGCGAGAATGACGCCGTCGCGGTTGTTCTGATAGCCGGCGACGGTGCGGTCGACCTGATCGGCGACCGCCTGGCCGACGTCGCGCACCCGGACCGGCGCGCCGTTGCGGTAGGCCAGCACGACGTCGTTGTACTTGTCGGCGTCGGTGATCTGGTCGTTGGCGGCGATGGTGAAGGTGATCTTGTCGGTATTGATCACGCCCTTGGCGGCATTGGTGGTCGCGGTGACCAGCGTGCTGCGGATGTCCTCGAGCGTGATGCCGCTTGCGGCAAGCTTGGCGGGATCGACTTGCACGCGGATCGACGGAGTGCGGTCGCCGAACACCGAGACCTGGGCGACGCCGTTTACCTGCGAGATCTGCTGCGCCATGAAAACGTTGGCATATTCGTCGACCGTGATCAGCGGCACGGTGTCGGAATGCACCGAGAGCAGAAGAACGGGCACATCCGCCGGATTGACTTTCTTGTAGGCCGGCGGCGTCGACAGCGCCTGCGGCAGCGTCTTGGCGGCAACCGTGATCGCCGCCTGCACGTCCTGCGCCGCGGAATCGATGTTACGTTCGAGATCGAACTGGATGACGATGGTCGAGGCGCCGAGCGAGCTCTGCGACGTCATCTGGGTGATGCCGGCGATCTGGCCGAACTGCTGCTCCAGCGGCGCGGCGACCGAGGTCGCCATGGTCTCGGCGCTGGCGCCCGACCAGGTCGTCGTGATCTGAATGGTCGGGAAGTCGACTTGCGGCAGCGGCGCCACCGGCAGGAACGGGAACGAGACAATGCCGACAAAGGCCAGAGCCGCCATCATCAGCGTGGTCGCGACCGGCCGCCGGATGAACGGTTCCGAAATGTTCACGACGCATGCCCCGGCGTCGCCGCGGTGGACGGCGCGGTGATGGTGACCGGTGCGTTGGCTTGCAGCTTGTACTGGCCGTCGGTGACCACGCGGTCGCCGTCGTTGACGCCTGAGACGACGATGGTGCGGTCGCCGGTCGTCGCGCTGGTTTCGATCGGACGCGGCTCGACGGTGTTGTCCGATTTCACCACCCAGGCGAACAGCCCGTGCGGCCCGCGCTGCACGGCGAGCGGCGGGATGACGACGACGTCTTTGCGGGTGTCGACCAGCAAGCGGGCATTGACGAATTCGCCCGGCCACAGTTTTTCGTCGTCGTTCTTGAACGTCGCCTTAAGGCGGAAGGTTGCGGTGGTCGGATCGATCAGGTTGTCGATGGTGGTCAGCGTGCCGGTCGAGAGCAGCCGGGTGTTGTTGCGGTCGTAGGCGGCGACCTCGACGGTACCGCGCGCCGCCGCATCGCGCACGTCGTCGAGATTCTGCGCCGGCAGCGTGAAGGTGACGGTGATGGGTTCGGTCTGGGTCAGGATGGCGATCGCGCCCTGATCGCTAGCATGCACGATGTTGCCGGGATCGACCATGCGCACGCCCATGCGGCCGTCATTCGTCGCCACGATGTTGGTGTAGTCGAGATTGGTCTGCGCGGTTTCGATTGCCGCGTCGTCGGCGGCGATCGAGGCCTTGGTCTGATCGACCTTGGCCTGCTGCAGATCGAGGTTCTGCTGGGTTTCGGCGTTCTTGAGCACCAGCGCCTGGAACCGGGCGAGGTCCTTTACGGCGGCGATCAGCGCCGCCTCGTCTTGCGCCTTGTGCGCTTTGGCGGCGTCGAGCGCGGCCTGATAGAGCCGCGGATCGATCTTGGCCAAGACGTCGCCGCGATTGACGCGCTGGCCTTCCTTGAAGAGCACCTCCTGCAGCTTGCCGTCGACCTGAGCGTGGATGCCGACGGTGAACAACGCCTGCACCGTGCCAAGCCCGGTGAGATAGATCGGGACGTCTTGACGGGAGGCGGTGGCGACGCTGACCGGCACGGCGGCCCGGGCGGCGCGCGTCGCATGGGCCGGGTCGGGCCCCTGCGACCAATACCAATAGGACAGGCCCAGGACCGCCAAGCCTGCGACACCGACACTGATCACGACAGAACGACGGCTCATTCGGCCCGGTCCGAACCGGCTCGTTTCCACGGGCTTCCCTCTAAAAGAGCGCGCTTCGGCGGGTCGCCGCGTCGCTTCCGATGGCTTTAGCCCTTAACTCTATAGCGGCGCGAATACCTTTCTGGAAGATGAAAAGAAATTCATATTGCATTGCACGCGCATAAACGCCGGGGGCGATCTGCGTAAATTTCGCATATCCAAGAACGTCTGCAATCATGAGTTGAGATTGCGAGCGGTAGGGTTGAATAGCGGCGCGCGAATGGGGAACCGGCGGTTTTTCGATGCGGCGCGTCCGTCTCGAACATGGGGCCGACGCAATCCGAACGGGTTCATCTGCGGAAGCGGATTTGATAGGGTGGCGCCACCCCCGACGAATTCGCCAGGTCCAGGAGATCGATCATGCTCGACGTCACCAAGCGCCAAGACACCGCCCCGTTCGATACCGCACTCCTCGACCGGCTCATGGACGAGGCGGACATCGATGTTCTGGTCGCGACCTCGAAGCACAATGTTCAGTATCTGCTCGGCGGCCACCGCGCCTTCTTCTTCGAATCCATGGACGCGATGGGGCTGAGCCGCTACCTGCCGGTTTTCGTCTACCAGAAGGGCGCGTCGCAAAAGGCCGGCTTCTTCGGCCATCGCATGGAGGGCTTTCAGAACGAGGTGAAACCGTTCTGGGTGTCGGAGGTCAATACCAAGAGCTCGGGCGCCGTCGACGTGATGGAAAAAGCCGTCGATTACCTGCGCCGCCTGGTGCCGAATGCAAAACGCATCGCGGTCGAGACCGCGTTCATCCCGCTCGATTCGGCTGCCGTGTTGCGCAAGGCTTTTCCGAATGTCGAACTCGTCGATGCGCTGTTCGTGCTGGAACGTCTCCGTGCGCGTAAAACGCCGCAAGAGCTGGAGATGCTCAAGATCGCCTCCGACGCGGTGATCGATTCAATGGAAGCGGTGTTCAAGAATTTCGGTCCCGGCGCCACCAAGAACGAGCTGACCGAAGCGCTGCGCCGCGAGGAAACGCAGCGCGGGCTGATTTTCGATTATTGCCTGATCGCGGCCGGATCGAGTCTCAACCGCGCGCCGTCGGACCAGCGCTGGGAGAAGGGCGACGTGCTGTCGCTGGATTCCGGCGGCAATTACCACGGCTATATCGGCGACGTGGCGCGCATGGGGGTCGCCGGCGAGCCCGACGCCGAATTGGTCGATCTGTTGGCCGAAGTCGAAGCCATCGAGCAGGCCTCGATGAAGCCGATCCGCTCAGGCGTTTTGGGCAGCGAGATCTACGCGGCGGCCGACGCCGTGCTGCACAAGTCGAAACTGCACAACCACATCCATTTCCTCGCCCACGGCATGGGGCTCGTCAGCCATGAGGCGCCGCGGCTGACCAATTCCGGCCCGGTGCCTTACGACGCCTATGATGCGACGCGGCCGCTGGAGACCGGGATGGTGGTCTCGGTCGAAACCACGCTGCAGCACCCGCGCCGCGGATTCATCAAGCTGGAAGATACGGTGATCGTGCAGCCGAACGGTTTTGAGGTCTACGGCGACCGCATCCGCGGCTGGAACCGCGCGGGGCGCGGCGCCTGAGCGGGCAGGGCGCGTCTAAGCGCGAGAGCTTGACGATTGTTCAGTCTGCGCGGCGGCGCGTGCGCGAGCGATTGCGCGCGCAAAGCCCTCGTCCTCTTCGCGCCGCAGCTTGTGCAGATAACCGAAACAGATCAGGCCGACGAAGGCCCACACTCCGCCGGCGACGTAGAACACCAGCGGATCGACGCTGGTGAAGGTATTCATGATCAGGCAGGTGGTGCCCCAGGCGATCAACACGATGACGGCGCGCGGCAGCAGGTAACCCATGATTCGAGCCTCGTAGCAGGACGCCACGATGCTGCGCGCGTATGGTTAGTAATACGTAAATTCCCGTAGGGTGCCCGTCGCCGGCCGATGTCAGACGTTCTGCGTCACCGCGCTGACGAACTTGGCGCCGACATCCTGGCCGTTGCGCCAGACTACTTTGTAGGTGCCGCTCTGGCCGGTCGCGCCGCCTTCGGGAAAAATCAGAACGAATTCATCGAGAACTTCGTAACCGTTGACATGAATGCGCACGCCTTCGGTGGAAATATTGCTGACCAGGCAATAGCGCGGCGCAATGCCGATGCCGAGCTTGATGGTGGCCAGCTTGCCGAGCCGTTGGCGCGGCGTGCGGCGTCTTTCCTCGATATCGAGCGAGCTCATGATGGGCGGCTCCACATGGCGGCCGCGCCGTGGCGATGGCGACGGCCTCTCATGTGAAGACACCTAGCGAACGGCACTTGTCGGCGGCCTAACGCCGGCAGTCGGATTTTCCGCGCATTTGCCTGAAAATCGAGGCGGCGGGGCGCATTGCCGTGCTTGCGATCGGGCATCGGCGCCAATTCGCGGATCACTTAGGCGATCGGGTTCGCTTGATGTTGTTTTGCGTGGCGCGCTCTACTGAAGACACGGCGTGGTCGTCCGATGGGGGCGCTTTCGCGCGCCGGCCACGGCGGCGCCAGAATTTTTCCGGCAACGGCGCCGCGCTCGAGAAGGTTCCCGCCTCGATGGCGTCAAGGGCCATAAGCAAGGCCGCCGACGCCGTCGTCGCGTCGACGCCGGTGACGAATTGCCAAATTCTTCTGCGGCCCGTGATCAGGGGCTTGCCGCTGGATCGTAAAATCTTGGCCCGCCATTTGCCGGGCCCTTGTTCAAAAGCCTCGACGACGAAACCGAGATACTCCATGCGCCCCCGCCTGAATATCGACGGTAACGGGGTACGACACAGGAGTAAGCGAAGGCTTGCGGCAAACGGGCAAAAATGAGGTGTTATCGTGGGCACTTATGTCGCGACGGACGTGTCGCCGCGAGAGCATGAAGCATGGCGCGAAACAGGGCAGGGACCGCAACGGCAATGGTCGGGGCCGCTCTCGTCTTGGTGATCGCTTTGGCGATCGTTTCGGCGATGTGCGCCGATGCCGGCGCCCAAGACGCGGTTCCGGCGCGCGTCAGCTTTGCGAGCATGGATGGACGGACAAAGCTCATCGGCTACGTCTTCACGCCGGACAATACCGGCCGCGCGCCCGCGGTCGTGATGATGCATGGTCGCGGCGGCGCGTATTCGACCGAGGCCAACGGCCGCTACGACGCCTCGACCTTGTCGCAGCGGCATCAGATGTGGGGGCGCCTGTGGGCGTCGCTGGGCTATGTGGCGATCCTGGTCGACGGCTTTGGACCGCGCGGCTATCCGCAAGGTTTTCCGCGCTTGAGCTACGACCAGCGTCCCGAAGCGCTCAATGAGGTGACGGTGCGGCCGCTCGATGCCTATGGCGCGCTCGGCTATCTGCGCAGCCGGCCGGACGTGGCGCCGGACGGCATCGTGCTGCAAGGCTGGTCGAATGGCGGCAGCGCCACGCTCGCCACCATGGCGGTGGTCGCAGCCGACATGCCGGGCGCCGTGGCGCACAGCCCGGTGCTCGGCTACCGCTCGGCGCTGGCGTTCTATCCGGCCTGCGGATTGAAAGGCACGTTCGAGGACGGCTATCGCCCCTACGCGCCGATCCGGGTTTTCATGGGCGACGCCGACGAGGAAGTGTCGCCGAAGCGCTGCGCGACGCTCGTGGAAAAAAGCCGCGCCCAAGGCGGCGACATCGCCATCAAGTTCTATCCCGGCGCCACCCACGATTTCGACGATCCCGGCCGCAAGCGGCAAAGTATCGACGGCAACGTCGCGGCGAAGGCCGACGCCATGGAAGCGGCGCCGGCGTTTTTCGCGGAACAGCTTGCGGTCAAGCGGTGAGGTGGAGGCTTCGAAGTTGGCTCCCGCTTGACCGACCCGGCCCGGTCGTTATTGACTGAGGCTGAACCCGGCCCAATCAAAAGGAGACTCCCATGCGCGACTTCCTTCGTCCGCTCGCTGGCACTCTCGGTATTGCCTGCCTCGCCGCCGGGTTGACCATCTTGTCTACAGGCGGCGCTTTGGCGCAGGCCAGACAGGCGCCGTCGAACCAGATGGCTCCGGCCCAGGCCGCCCCGCCGCCCTTGAAGCAGATGGCGCTGACCGACAAGCAGATCGACGGCGTGCCTGCCGCGCAAAAGGACATCGATGCGATTACCCAGAAGCTGCCGCCCAATGCCCCGCCGTCTCCGAAGGTTATCGCGCAGCTTGATGCCGTGGCCAAGAAGAATGGTTTTGCCAGCTACGATGACTACAATGATGTCGTCGAAAACATCACGCTGGTGCTTTCGGGCATCGATCCTACGACTAAAAAATATGTCGGCTTCGAAGCGGCGACAAAGGCGCAGATCGCTCAGGTCCAGGCCAACAAGCAAATGTCGGCCAAGGACAAGAAGGATGCGCTCGCCGAGCTCAACGAGTCGCTTAAGTCCCCGGCGCCAGCGGTCGCAAACAAGGGCAACATCGATCTCGTCGTCAAAAACTACGACAAGCTCGCCGATGCGCTGGGCGGAGGTCAGCAGTAGGCGCGAAGAATCTCGCTGGGAAAGACCACTTTTCTGGCGGCTTTCTTTCGGCCGCCGGCGCAGGATTAGCGCGCCCAAACATCGGCTTTTTCGCCACCGCAGGCGGCTAGCCTTCCTTGCAGCCGCGCTGCTTATGTTCCTCGGAGCGACGTTCCATCATTTCGCGGAGGCATCGAACCGCTGTTGCATAGGAAGGATCGGCGGCAAGGTCGGCTTTAAGTTTGCCGTCCGGATAGTCGTGCATATACGTGCGCAGTTTAAGGTAGACACGTTCGGGCAATCGATCGGTGAATTGATCCACAAACCCGCACACCTCAACGATCGAATAATATCGTGATCCGATTTGGATCAAACGCCCCGGTTGCTCGGGAGTCCAAATCTCATAGACCAACACCGCATAGGCAAATGCCTCGGCAAAATCGGGCGGGATCGGTTCGGCTGACTGCTCCGCCATGATCGTCTCCACACGCGACAGCTCGTGCGGAGATGACGGCTTTTTTGGAACCGAGCGCGGCCCCAAACGTGGCCGCTTCCCCAAGAAATGCCATTAAACAGTTTTTAGCCTTGGCAGCGCAGAATGACCTGCGGATGTGACATGTGAGGGTAGCCGTGCGTAGTACACACCTGACTGACGACGACTTGTGGCGGGCTATTGCCGCTAATACAGACGCAATGTCGATCCTTATAGAAAAGCAGTTGGATGCGGAAATGGCGGCTGCTGATCCCGACACCCGCCAAAAGCTCATGCTCTTCAATGTGCAGGCGATCGATAATTATAATCGCCAATACCGGGATTGCATTGCCGAGGTTCGCCGCCGCTATCCCTCGATCTAGTCAAATCGCGCAGCGCAAAAATGACCACCCAAAGCCGGGCGGTGGTGCAACGCATTCTCCAACGACGCACGAATTGGTCGCCGTCAGGCGCTAGCTTTGGCTGCCCCAGCTGCCACGCAAGATATGCCATCGTTCGCCGCCAAACGCCTCCTGGCATAATGCCGACGTGTGAGGAGTGCGATCAGGACTTTCCGCCGACAGACAATGGCGAGTGGCTGCTCTACGAGCGCGCAAACGACTGATCCAACGGCCGTTTCCTCAAGCATCTAACTTGGGAATCGGCTCCGTTGGTCGGCGATTGCCGCTCAGTCCCAATTCTGTTCTTTTTTCCAATGCGGCCAATAGCAAATAATGTTCGGCAATTTGCAGGTGGATCTGCCCTGTTCCCGGGGTTTGCGAGGTAGCGAAGACTGTCATGCATTCGTTGGCGCGATTGCAATATCGCGTGGCTCGGTCGCAGGTACCGAACATTAGGTTCCCTCCGCAGCGCTGTCTTAGCCTGCGCATTAATGCAGTGCACAAAACGTGGTTCTGCTTGGCGATGCAGCGTTCTTGTTTGAGTAAATAATTGCTTGCCTATGCCACGCACACCGCCTGCACCCCGGCCAAGCGCTTGCAAATTTCCACACCGGGTTGTCCGTCAGCGGCGGCCCCGCATCCCGCCCACAGGCCTGTCCAGCTTGTCCCGCCTGCCGCACGGGCGTAGTCTAACGATGTGGGCGAACGACAACAGCTTGCCCACACCAGCTCGCTTAGGCCCCGCACGCCGCTCCGGCTAGCGGGGCCTTTTTTGTCCAAAGCGTACGTAAGAAGTTGCTACTTGCTGCACGTACCGCTGAAGGCGTGGCAATATTCGCCCTTCGAGCAACGCTTCGATTTATCCTTAGTGCCGCATAGACACGTCACTTTGGCCGGCTGTCCATCAGCGCAGGCGGGCGTATGTCTTTTCGTCATCGCTTGTACCGATCCGACGGACAGAGGAATCGCGAGTAGGGCGACGGCAAATATCTTCAACATGGTTCACTCCCCGTTTTCGTTTATTCCAGCACCACACGGATAATCTACTGCGCAGGCAAGTTTAATGTCTAGCCGCCGTTGAGCATTTCCCGCAGCTTGGCGATGTTGGCAGCAATCCGGGGCGCCTCGTCGCGCGTGAGCAGCTTTGCAGTCGATCGCCGGCCGGGCTCGTTCTCGAAATAGATATAAGCAAGCGGCTGCTTGCCGCAGTCCCGCACGATGAAGCACACGGAGCTTTCCTCGTTCGACCGGGGCGGCGGGAGGCGAAGGGGTGAGGGCATCTAATCTTTACTTTTTCGGCACAAAATTTCGCCCATGATCCGGGCTATCCCAATACTTGCTTTCTGTATTGCCGTTGCCGCTTGCGCAACAGAGCAGAAGGTTGTTTGGACGCGAGCGGATGGCCGTCCAGTGGTCCAGACCCTGCTTGAAATAGACCAAACAGATTGTCGTGACGAAGGGCAAAAGAAGGATTTTTTGGATACCAACGACAAGGCTAAGCCTGTGCGGCAATCAAAAGCCGATCAATATACCGAGTGTATGATCGGGCACGGTTATTTGGCATCGAAGTAATCACGAAACAAGACGCGGCGGGAAGCGGCGGGACATGTCAAACGGCGCGCTCCCGGTCATTCAATCTTCAAAATTTCCAGGTCGCATTTCCAGTAAGCCGATCTCCCGATGGTTTGATGATGTCGGCATGCACCGGCTGTGGAAATGTTTCGATCGTCGCTTCCAGATCGGCACGAGTGATGCGGGTGGGCATGGGGTTCATCTTTAAGGGCATCGATTTGCCGTCTGGGGGCCTTGCTCACGCGCTTTCTCGGCCGGATGGATGCCCTCGCTAGGGCCAGCCGCAATACGCCCTGGGGGTGTTTCTAGGAATTTTGCAAAATGCTGCCAGATGCGCTGCCTGGCTAGGTTTTCGATATTTTAGCTATCGCTAATTTTGCCGCTAAGCCTTTGAAGCTGTTTGGCTCCCCGGGCCGGATTCGAACCAGCGACCAACCGGTTAACAGCCGGTTGCTCTACCGCTGAGCTACCGGGGAACAGCACCTCGCGTGCGCGCAACGCGTATAACAAAGCCGGGCCGGCTTTGAAAGCAGCAAAGCGGCGGAAATTCCGGAGTGTTCGCCTTGGTTTTGCCTGGCCTGGCTTGCCGAGCCGTAGCTTGCGGCGGTTCGCTAAGGCCCGCCTACGCGACCGCTTCGGCGCGGCAGCCTTCGCTCACCGCGCGAGCGAAGGCTGGAGGCCACGCCCGGAATTGAACCGGGGTACACGGTTTTGCAGACCGTTGCGTAACCACTCCGCCACGTGGCCTTGAGGGGCGCCGGCGTGGTTGCAACCGGTCCCCCGTAATTCTCCGCTCTATAAAGGAACGGCTCTCCGCCGGCAACGCTACGGGTGAAAGTCGCGTTTAAGCCTTAACGCCGCCGCAGCGCGATTGTCGCAGCCAAAACTTGCGTTTTGCCAGGCCCTGCCGCACAACGACGGCCTGCGAATATGGGAACCGAAATCATGTTCGACACGGCAACGGCGCGCCGGATGATGGTCGACGGGCAGGTCCGCACCGCCGACGTCACCGACCTCGACCTGATCGCCGCCATGGCGGCGGTGCCGCGCGAGCGCTTCGTGCCGCCGGCGCTCGCCGAGCAGGCTTACCGCGACGGCGACATCGCCATCGGCAACGGCCGCGTGCTGCTCAAGCCGATGGTGCTGGCCAAGCTGATCCAGGCGGCGCGGGTGCGCGGCGACGATCATGTGCTCGATGTCGGTTGCGGCAGCGGCTATTCGTCGGCGGTCATGGCGCGGCTCGCCGGCTCGGTGGTGGCGCTGGAATCGGATGAGGCCCTGGCGCAGCAGGCGAAAGCAACGCTCGCTGCGACCGATGGTAGTCAGGTGAAAGTGGTGACGGCACCGTTGACCGCCGGCTGGCCGGCGGCGGCGCCCTACGATGTGATCCTGCTCAATGGCGCCACCGAGATCGTCCCTGAAACCCTTGGCCGCCAGTTGAAGCCTGACGGCCGGTTGGCCTGCATTTTCGGCCGCGGGCCGACGGGCAAAGCCATGATCTACCGCCAGATCGAAGGCCAATTGGTCGGCCGCCCGGTGTTCGACGCAACGGCGCCGGTGCTGCCGGGTTTTGTCGCGCCGCTGGCATTCGTCTTTTAAGGCGCTAGCGAGAACAGGTCTGCTCGCGGAACTGGATCGGCCGATTTAACGCCGTTCGGATTGCCCGCAGTCCATGGGTCGGGTCACCACCTGTGGCGCTTTTGTGCCAATGCTCAAAATTCTGTAAGTTGTCCCCCTTGCAGGGGTTTTACCTTGCAATCCAGCCGCATAGTGTTCCGTGTTCGGCTCCGTCTGCCCGTCGGCGGCGGAGGCTTAGGTCATTGTTCAGGCCTGAGAGTCTTGCCGGGCTGAACCGGCAAGGGTGGGACGGGGAGCGTTGTGCGGGTCATCAAGAGTGGCAGAGGGCTGCGGGCGCAGTTTTGTCGGCCCATAGCAAGCCTCGCTGTGGCAGCTGCGGTGCTCGGCGCGAGCTGCGCCGGCGCGGCCGCCGACACGCTCGAATGGGCCTTGGTGCAGGCCTATCAGAACAATCCGTCGCTCAACGCGCAGCGCGCGTCATTGCGCGCCATCGACGAGAACGTTCCGCAGGCACTGTCCGGCTATCGCCCGAAGCTCTCCGTGGTCGGCAACGGCGGCTACGATTATTCCAGCACGCTAGCGCACACGGTCAATCAGCAGGTGTTTCCGAACACCGTCGCCTACACCAACTTCGCCGAGCCCTACGAGCAGCGCGGCGTTGCCGCGACCGCGACGCAGACGCTGTACAACGGCAATCAGACCGCCAACAAAGTCCGCCAGGCCGAGAGCCAGGTCATGGGCGCGCGCGAGACCTTGCGCGTCACCGAGCAGCAGGTGCTGCTCGACGCCGCCACCTCGTATATGAATTTGCTGCGCGACCAGGCCATCCTCGAGCTGAACCGGCGCAACGTCGAAGTGCTCACCGAGCAGCTGAAACAGACCCGCGACCGCTTCAATGTCGGCGAAGTCACCCGCACCGACGTCGCGCAGGCGGAATCGCGGCTCGCCGCCGGGCGCTCCCAGTTGCTCAATGCGCAGTCGAACGAGATCACCTCGGAGGCGAACTACCGGCGCGTCATCGGCGTCGATCCGGGCAAGCTGGCGCCGGGCAGCCCGGTCGACCGGTTCTCGCCGAACGCGCTGCCGCGGGCGATTTCCGACGGCGAGCAGCTCAGCCCCACGGTGTTGGCGGCGATGTACGGTGTCGATATCGCCGAGCTCGCCGTCAAGGTCAGCGAAGGCGCGCTCTATCCCAATCTTTCGGTGGCGGCGACGGCGTCGAAAAACTACGATCCCACCGCGGCCATCAACAGGCAGACATTGGCGTCGGTCATCGGCACGCTGACGGTGCCGCTGTATCAGGGCGGCAGCGAGTTCTCCACCATCCGGCAATCGAAGGAGACGCTCGGTCAGCAACGCCTCAATCTCGACGTCAACCGCGACCAGGCCCGCGCCACGGTGGTGCAGAGCTGGGGCCAGCTCGATGCCGCCAAGGCCGAGATCGAGTCGACGACGGCGCAGGTCAACGCCGCCGAAATCGCGCTCAACGGCGTGCGCGAAGAAGCGCGCGTCGGCCAGCGCACCACGCTCGACGTGCTCAACGCCCAGCAGGAGCTCGTCAACGCCCGGGTCGCGCTGGTTACCGCGCAGCACGATCGCGTGGTGGCGTCATATACGTTGCTGGCGGCGGTCGGCGGGCTGTCGATGCCGCGACTCGGGCTCAACGTGACGATCTACGATCCGCAGGTGCATTATCAACAAGTGCGCGATGCCTGGATCGGCGTCCGTATCCCCGACGGCCGCTAGCGATCCCAGCGGTTGCCGCGCGATCCGCGAAGCCGTTGCGCACAACCCACAAATCGTTGTTTGCCTTCGATTCTTGGCATGACATAATCGCTCGTGGCGTTTCATACTTGCCGCCGATGATTCGCCGCCGCCGCGCCGGCCAAAGGAAACGGCCTTGCGGCGGTCGGTGTCAGGACTTGAGCGAACGGGCGAGGATGCGCGCATGACGCAACCGGCGAAATCGCAGGAACCGTCGATGGAGGAAATTCTCGCCTCCATACGCCGTATCATCGCCGACGACGACGCCAACAAATCCGCGCCGCGCCCGGCGGAGCCGGCACCGCAAGCCGTGGCACCGGCCCCGGCCGCCCGGCCCGCACCGCCGCCTCCGGCGCCGCCTCCGGTGCCAGCGCGGGTGACGCCGCCCGAGCCGAGCCTCGACGAAGCCGTGGCGGCCGAGCATGAGCCGACGGCGGACCTGGAGGATCAAGCCGCCGATATCCTCGATCTCACCGAACAGATGGCGGCACCGCAGCCGGCGCCGGCGGCGAAACCCGCGCCGCAATTCCGCACCATCGACGGCAGTTTCGACGTCAGCTACGAAGAGGAAAAGCCGGCGCCGCAAATGTCCATGCCTGCTGCTCAAATGCCTGCTCCGCCAATGCCCGAGGCGCGCGCTCCGTCGCCGAGCGAGGACAGTCCGTATCGCGGTGACGCGCGTAGCAGTCAGCTGTTGTCGAGCGTGACCAGCGCAGCGGTGGATTCCGCCTTCAACACGCTCGCCCAAACCGTGCTGGTGCAGAACGCCCGTACGCTTGAGGATCTGGTGCGCGAAATGCTGCGCCCGATGCTCAAAGCCTGGCTCGACGACAATCTCCCCGGCATGGTGGAGCGTCTTGTTCGCGCCGAGATCGAACGCGTCTCCCGCGGCCGCATGGGCTGACGGCCCGCTGTCCTGGCAGTAACGATCACGCGCCCTTGAGCGCAGTGGCGAGTTTTTTCGCCTGGTCCGCCAAGACGTGCTGCTCTTCCTTGAAGCTGCCGTGCGGTCGCAGCGGCACGCCGTCCTTTCGCGGAATGACGTGAATGTGCAGGTGGAACACGGTCTGGCCGCTCGCCGGCTCGTTGAACTGAACGATGGTCACCCCGTCGGCGGCAAAGAGCGGCACGGCCGCCTTGGCGATCTTCTGCGCCACCTTGATGGCATGGGCGAGGTCGTCCGGCGCAATGTCGATAATGGTGCGGGCAGGGGACTTGGGCACGACGAGCGTGTGGCCCGGCGCCTGTGGCATGATGTCGAGGAAGGCTATTGTCTTGTCGTCCTCGTAAACTTTGTGGGATGGCACTTCGCCGCGCAGAATTTTGGCAAAGATATTGTTCGGGTCGTAGCTCGGCATGGCGCCCTCCGCGGCTCGCGCGCTCGATGACAATCACTCATTCCGGATCGAGAACCAAATCCTTGCGATAGGGCGCCATTGCCGCCATTTCGGCACCGGCCGCGGCCACATAGGCGCGCTCGCGCACCAGATACTCGGCGATGGCGCGGCGCAGCGCAGGGTCGGCAATGTAGTGCGCCGAATGGGTGGTTTTGGGCATATAGCCGCGGGCGATCTTGTGCTCGCCCTGGGCGCCGGCCTCGACGGTCGAGAGCTTGTGGGCGATCGCGAAATCGATCGCCTGGTAGTAGCACAACTCGAAATGCAAAAACGGATGATGCTCGATGGCGCCCCAGTGCCGGCCGAACAGGGTGTGGGAACCGATGAAGTTGATGGCGCCGGCAATCCAGCGCCCGGCGCGCTTGGCCATCATCAGCACGATGCGGTCGCCCATCTTGGCGCCGGCGAGCGAATAGAATTCACGCGTCAGATAGGGCCGGCCCCATTTGCGCGAGCCGGTCTCCATGTAGAAATCGAAGAACGCGTCCCACACGTCTTCGGTGAGTTCGCTGCCGGTCAGCCAGTGCACGCTGACGCCGTTGGCCAAGGCATCGCGGCGTTCGCGGCGGATGGTTTTGCGCTTGCGCGCCGAAAGCGCGGCGAGGAAATCCTCGAACGTGGCGTAGCCGGAATTTTCCCAATGAAACTGCTGGTCGGTGCGCTGCAGAAAGCCGCGCTCGCCGAGGAATTTGAACTCCGGCTCGGTGGCGAAGGTGACGTGAACGCCGGACGCCTCATCGAGCCGGCAGAGCTCGATCAGACCTGCGGCGAGCGCCTGGCGGGCGACATCGGCGTTGGGGCCCGGCTTGACCAGGAGCCGGCGTCCGGTCGCCGGCGTGAACGGCACCGCGACCTGCAGCTTTGGATAATAGCTGCCGCCGGCGCGCTCATAGGCCTCGGCCCAGCCGCGGTCGAAGACATATTCCCCGCGCGAGTGGCTTTTGACGTAGCAGGGCGCGGTGGCAAGCGGCGCGCCGCCGGCGGTTTTGACGATGAGGTGCTGAACCTGCCAGCCGGACCGTCCGCCGACCGAGCCTGACTCCTCTAGAGACGATAGGAAATCGTGCGATATGAAAGGGTTATAGACGTTTTCCTGATCTATTCTTTGAGCTTCGGCGGCGTTCGCGGCAGGCGGCGCCGGGTTGGCGCAGGCATCCCACTCCGCCGCCGGCACCTGGCCGATGCTACCCACCGCCTGGACGCGCAGTTCCGCGCCTTCTCGCTGGTCACTAGGCGCGGGCTGGCCTTGCATGCTCATGGTCTAAAACTCATGGCCTAAAGCCTTCGAAAATCATCTGGTCGGCCCAGCGTGCCGCGCGTTGCCGCTCGGCCAGCGTCCGCACCGCCCAGGTGAGCAGCGGCATGCTTAAAACGTGCCGCGCGAACAATGGTGCCAGCGCCGGCAGATCGGCGATGCCATAAGCCACGAATTGCGGCCGCGCCGTCAAGGCGGTGACCAGGTAGCCCATGCCGTGGCGCATCCAAAGCGGCATCAGGTCCCAGTAGGGGTGCGGCCGGTACTTTGCGGCGATGATGCCGCGGACGAGCTGCGGCGCCGTCTGCTGCAGAACCGCGAGCTGCCGCGGATCGAACGACATCGGGGCCACGGGTCCGCGATAGAAGGCCAAAATGTCGGCGACGCGCGCGGGCAGGCGGGTATCGCCATCGAATCGGCTTTTCAGCTCGACCAGCATGGTGACCCTGCCGCCGACGAGATCGCACAGCTCGCCGAGAGTCATCATGCGCTCGTCGCTATTGCGAAACGGGACGCGCTTGAGCGCGGCCGCGGTCAGGCTGTCGAGCCGGCCCTCGCCTTCGGTGAGGCGGCCGAGCACGTCGTCGTGATGCACCATGGCCTCGCCGTCGGCGCTGATTTGTACGTCGACCTCGATGCCGTAGTCGCACGCGATCGCCGCGCGCACCGCGCCCGCGGTGTTTTCGATGAGGCCCAGCTCAGCGTCATGCAGCCCGCGATGGGCGAACGGCCGGGCGATCAGCCAATCGAGCGAGGTCCACACCGTTGTTCAGGAGACTTCGAACGTGCCTTCGACTTCGACGGCGGCGTTGGCCGGCAGCGCCGAGACGCCGACAGTGGAGCGCGCGTGGCGGCCCTTGTCGCCAAAAACCTCGACCATCAGATCGGAGGCGCCGTTCATCACTTTTGGGCCGTCGGTGAAGCCGGGCGCCGAATTGATGAAGCCGCCGAGACGCACCACTTGCTTGACCTTGTCGAGGTCGCCGAGCGCGGCTTTGACCTGGGTGATCAGGCTGATGGCGCAGGCCCGCGCCGCCTTCTGGCCGTCCTCGATCGAGACGCCGGCACCGAGCTGCCCGGTGGCGACGAGCTTGCCGTCGCCGCCAAAACAGAGCTGGCCGGAGACCGTGAGCAGGTTGCCGCTGCGCACATAGGCAACGTAATTGGCGATCGGCTTGGCCGGCTCCTTGAGCGTGATGCCAAGCGCGTTGAGCTTGCTCTCGACGGCACCGGCCATGGCGTCCTCCAAATGTTGGGTTTCGGCTGGCAAATTCAGGCGGCTTTCTTGACCGATCGGACGAAGCCGTGCAAGTCGGCCACGAGCGAAATCGCTTCAGATTGAAGCGATTTCGCTCTAGCATTTTGATGGAGCATGATCTTTTCGGAAAACCGGTGTCCACTTTTCCGGATCATGCTCTAAGCGGATCACGGTTGCGGCGGGCAGGGCAGGTCCCTATCTTCGCCGCAATCCGGGATCGAAAACAGACGCAAGGGGAATCGGCCAAGGGGTGGGCCGATACCGCTTAGAGGCCGTGCGAAAGGGTTCATCGCTGTGGATCATGCGTTCACGCCCCGGGGCACAGCCCTTGCCCTGATCCTGTTGGTGTTCGCCTCGGGCGCTTACGCGCAAGATGCTCCGATCGTGCTGGTGCCGCACCGGGCGGTCTACGATCTGTCGCTGGAAAAGACCCGCGGCAATTCGCAGGTCTCGGCTGTGCGCGGCCGCATCCTGTACGATTTCAGCGGCAACGCCTGCGAAGGCTATGCGCTGGAATTCCGCCAGGTCTCGGAGCTTGAGTCAGGTGAAGACAAGGACTCCACCAGCGACCTGCGCTCGACCACCTGGGAAGGCGCCGACGCCAAGAGTTTTAAATTCACCTCGCAGAATTTCATCAACGACAATCTGGTCGATACCGTCGACGGCCACGCCGAGCGCGGGCCCGACGAAACCGCGGTGGATCTGTCAAAGCCCGAGCACAAGACGCTTGATCTCGACGCCAAGGTGGTGTTCCCGACCGAGCACATGGTGAGGGTCATCGCGGCGGCGCGGGCCGGCAAGAGCATCCTCGACTTTCCGGTCTATGACGGCTCCGACACCGGCGACAAAGTGTTCGATACGCTCACCGTGATCGGCCGCAAGATCGCAGCCAACGAGCGCCAGCATGACGATGCCGCCGCCACGGACGGCAAGCTCGCAAAGATTCCGCGCTGGCCGGTCACGATCAGCTATTTCGACAAGACCAAGAAATCGGAAAACAACGAGCAGACACCGGCTTACGCCATCGGCTTCGAGCTTTACGAGAACGGCATTTCGCGCGCACTAGTGCTCGACTACAACGATTTCATGGTCAGCGGGAAGTTGAGCTCGCTGGAATTCAAAGAGCCGAAGCCGTGTCCGTGACGACGGGGCCGGGAGGCCCGCCCGGTCACGCCGCGAACTTCCGCTCCCCCGCCACCCACGTCTCGCTGACCTTGATGTCGGCGATCGCATCCGGGCTGACCTTGTAGGGATCGCTTTCCAAGATGGTGAAATCCGCTTCCTTGCCCTTTTCGAGCGAGCCGAGGCGGTCGCCCTGCCCGATCTGGCGGGCGGCGTCGATCGTCACGGCGCGGATCGCCTCGTCAAGCGACACGGCCTGGTCGGGGCCGACCACGGAATTGTCGATGATGCAGCGGCGCGTCACCGCCGTGCTGATGAGCGCGAGCGGTCCCGGCGGCGAGCAGGGCCCATCGGTGTGCAGCGTGAACGGCAAGCCGGCTTTGACGCAGGCCCCGGCGGGATCCATGAAGGCTGAGCGTTCGGGGCCGAAGATCTGGTCGCGATAGGCGGCGCCGTAGTAGCGCAGGTGGTTCATCAGGAAGCTCGGCTGCACATTGAGCTTCTTCATGCGCAGAATCTGGTCGGGGCGCGCCATCGTCGCGTGCTCGATGCGGTTGATGCCATAGTCGGTCGAGCCCGCGTAGGCCGCCTCCATCGCATCCAACGCGATGTCGATCGTGTAATCGCCGTTGCTGTGGACCAGGGTCGGCAGGCCGAAGGCCTTAACTTCGGCGACCATCTGTTTCATCTGGGTAGCGTTGAAGTTCGACGAACCCTTGGCGGTCGAATTCAGATAGGGCTTGGTCTGCGCCCCGGTCTCGGTCTGGTTGGAGCCGTCGCCGATGATCTTTACGCCATAGAGCGAGAACAGGGATTCGGCGACGGTCGCGCCTTTCGGTCCGAGGCCGAGGCTGCGCCAGGGCGCCAGGCCCTTCATGTCGTCGAACATCAC
>JBEKKM010000009.1:0-62829 GCA_050010715.1 Xanthobacteraceae bacterium
GCAGGAATTTGTCGGCATAGAATTCCTTGCGGACCGGCTGCACCTGCAGGAAGGGAACGTCGGCTCGGAATTCGATGGGGACGTCGGTCTTGAGCAGGCGGACGTTGTCGAACAGCGGACCGAACCAGGTGTCGGTCTCGATGATGCCTTCCAGCATCTGGTTGGACGGGCTCTTCGACAGGTTCGCCACCCCGCGAACCAAAAGGCTCCAGCCCGGCGCGGTCTTGGCGACGCAGCCGGTCCAGATTTGCAGCTGTCCCGGCTGGATTGACGGCGACAGGAACGGCGGCGAGAAGCCGCGCACTTCGGCAGGCGCATGTTGGTCGAAATGCTCGCGAAACCCGGGATATTGCACCGCGTCGCGCGTCAAAGGCAGCCATTCGTCGACGCCCGGATAGGTCCACAGCATGTCGTGGCCGTCCCAGACCACCTTGAAATTCATCGGCAAAAACACGTACCAGCCGAACGCCGAGGCGCTTGTGATCGCCTCGCAATAGCGCAGCGCCCGCGCCGGAATGACGCCGCCGACCGACTTATCGGCCCGCCGCGGCGGCATGCCGTCGGGGACGAGTTGGAAGAACTGGGCGAGGGGGGTGTCGGGCGAGGTAGGAGGGTGCATAGCGTCAGACTCCTCCGGTGCGGATGTCTTCGGACGATACTGTGTCGGTGCGACTTAGCTTGCCCGCGGGAGCGCGTTGCATTCCCGCGGGTAAACGAACATTCGGACGTTACCGGCGAAACACGGGCGCGCCGTCGCCCATGCAAACCTTGCCCTGGTTTGAAGTGGCGGTGTCGCGAGCGACTTTATCGCCGGCGCGAATAGCAGGTTGGAACACGGGAGCGCCGTCGCCCATGCAAACCTTGCCCCGGTTAGAAGTGGCGGTGTCGCGAGCGACTTTATCGCCGGCGCGAATAGCGGGTTGGAACACGGGAGCGCCGTCGCCCATGCAAACCTTGCCCTCGTTTGCAGTGGCGGTGTCACGAGTGACTTTGTCGCCGGCGCGAATAGCCGGATGGAACACGGGAGCGCCGTCGCCCAGCCGCACGTTGCCCTGGTCCTGGCTAGCTGTATCGCGCTCCACTTTGTCGCCCGAGCGAATCGGACGGAATATCGGGGCGGCTTCTCCCGACCTGACCTTGCCCTCGTTTGCGGTCGCACTGTCACGGACGATGCCGTCCCCCAGCTTAATCTTGGTCATCGATATCTCCTTTGCTGGCAGCCACTTCTTGACTGCATTTATCAAGCCTAAGACGCTCTCAACTGCTCGCAATCAAACACATGGCTTTTCCACTGCGCTGAAGTCTTATGACCGCGCCCCTTACTGACGTGACGAAAGTAGGTACCGCTCGCGACTTCCGGCCGCTATATTTTCAACGCGAAGTAGAACATTGATTGTGCAAAATTGCCGGGTCGCCACATGAAAACGCCACGCGCCAGCAAACTTATTGTCGTGATCGACGACGATCCTCTCGTGCTTGAGGCCACCGGAGGCCTGTTGCGTTCGTGGGGGTGTCGGGTAGTCGCCGCTGAATCGTACAATGAAGCGATGACAAAACTGTCCGAAATCGGCCAGCGGCCTGATCTAATCGTGTGTGATTATCGTCTTCCCCAAGGCCCGACTGGCGTCGATGCCATCGAAATGCTACGCGACGCGTTTGAGATTCCCGCGCTGCTTATCAGCGCGGATTCAAGTTCCCCGCCGGGCGCGGCGGGGCAGGGCGGCTATCATCTTTTGCACAAGCCGGTGAATGCGGCGGCTTTTCGCGCGGCTTTGATCGAGGCATCCGTATTACAACGATAAGCCCACGGGACAGAGCGATGCCAACAGATAACAAGACTATGCCGCTCCTCGAAATTGGCCTGCTCGCATTGCTTGGGATTCTTTGGGGGATGCCTTACGCGCTCACGAAAATTGCTCTTACTACAATTCCACCAGTCACGATGGTTGCGGAAAGAGTTGCCGTGGCGGCGGGAATTCTTTGGGTTATCGTGCTGGTGAAAAGATGTAAGGTACCTTTAGAGCGTGAAATCACTCAGCGATTGTTCGTCCAGGGATTGATCGGTTGCGTGATCCCCTACACGCTAATCGCATTTGGGCAACAGTCGGTTGGCAGCGCTCTCGCTTCCATCCTGAACTCAACCGGCCCGCTTTTCCTTTGCCTCATTAGTCTCGTGTTTGCCGGGCAGGAGCCACTCACGGCCCGTCTGTTGTTTGGCATAACTATTGGACTGGGCGGCGTGGTTATGATCACCGGTTCAAGCGCCTTGACGGGGTTTGGCGCAGGGACGGTAGGACAACTTGCGATTCTTGGGGCGACTTTGTCATCAACAATTGGCGCTATCCACGCCCGCCGGTTCACGTCAATTGCGCCAGAAGTCGTCGCCGCAGGAACGCTTACGTCCGCGACATTTTTGTTGATCCCTTTGTCTTTCGTGGTTGAATCACCATTCAACTCGGCCCCTTCCGCGGCAGCGCTCGCGGCTATGGCCACAAACGGAATCATATCCACCGCTCTTGGATTTCTGATCTACTTCAGACTCATCCGAACGCTTGGCAGCATCGGCACTACAAGTGTCGGTTATCTGAGACCGGCGATAGGGGTCTTAATCGGTTACTCTCTCCTTGGCGAGCTGCTGACATGGTCAATGAGTGCGGGTCTCGTCGTTATTTTGATTGGCGTCGCCGCGATCAATTGGACGCCTAGGAATCGTCCGGTTCGATCTGCACTAGCCAGAAACCGAAATGTGCCGCAGAGTACGGTCGCAGCTGCTTGCGCTGACTAAACCAATGGGTTGTCTGAATTTAAGACTGCGGCAGGTTATTCGATTACGGCGTCTGCACCGGCTAGAAGAAATCTTGGGACTACTAAGCCAAGTGCCCGCGCCGTCGTGATGTTGATAACCATTTCAAATTTTGTAGGGCCTTGAACCGGAAGATCAGCTGGCTTGGTTCCCCGTAGAATGCGATTGACGTAATCAGTCGCGCGTTCGAACAGATTCACCGCATCTACGCCATAGGAGAGTAGGCCACCAGCCTCAGCAAAATATCGGTACGGGTAGATGGCTGGAATCTTGTATTTTGCGGCAAGCGAAACAATAAGATCTCGATGCAACGACAGAAAATTGTCTGGCACTGTCATAAGCGCACCACCGGGCTGCGCACCAAGATTTGCCATGGCGGTTTGGATTTCCGACGCGCTGTGAACCGTCGCTACAATTGGTTCAACCTTAAACTCCGCAGTGGAATCAATGAACGAGGGCATGAAAAAGGATTCTGCGCCCGGAACGGACTCGGGATTGTACATGAGCGCAACGCGAGTCACATTTGACGTAAGGTCACGAAGCATCGATAGATACTTGCCGGTAATTGTCGCTTGTAGAATGGTAAAGCCCGTCATGTTGCCCCCAGGATGGGCCATGCTCGAGACAAAACCACTACCTATCGGATCAGAGACGGATACAAAGACAATCGGAATTGACGACGTTGCCTTCTTTAGCGCCGCCACTACTGGTGTGCTGTGTCCAACGATGCAGTCGCATTTCAATTGCACGAGCGCGTCAGCGTAGGTTTGCATGAGCTCGCGGTCGGCATTGGCAAAACGATACTCAATTTGAAGGTTGCGACCAATAATCCAACCTTCTCGCTGCAAGCCATCCTCAAAGGCTTTCGATCGACCTTGTGTTTCCCTGTCGTCGGCGAGGCCCATTATCACACCGACAGTGGCCGTCTGCCTGTCGTCTGCAGGTCGTGCTGATAGCGGCCAGATTAAAGCCGTGCCGGCAAGCCAGGAGATGAACTTCCGACGCTCTAGCACGGCTTTCCTCCGCGCTGCCGAGTGCAACGGATTGTCAATGTACCGTGAGTTTTCGTTTCATCGTACGGAGTTTTATGAACTTCGCATCTGGCGCACTTTGTCGCGTCAACGTCGATACGAGCAAATTAATAGACTATCGATGTGCCTAAAGCGAGCAAGTTGATATGTGTGCTAACTGGCGGTTGCGGGCCGGTAAGCCCCTGGGGAATAGCTTCTGGATAGGCTATCATACTAACGAATCCGGCGCGGTAGAGGGGAATATTGTGCCCACGGTCCGGGGACGTCTGTTTCGCAAATATACCGCAATGTTTGTTGCCGTTGTTTGCGCGGCTTTAGTGGTTAATGGCGCATTCGAAATCTGGTTCTCCTATCAAGAGCAAAAGAGCCTGCTTGTGCGCATTCAGCAGGAACAGGCTAACGCGGCCGCAGCGAGCATTGGTGATTTTGTAAAGGAAATCCAAGGCCAGTTAGCTTGGGCTACGTTGATTTCGTGGGATACCAGCACGTTCGGAGATTGGCGCTTTGACGCGACGCGCTTATTTCGTGAAGTTCCGGCAGTAACGGAAGTCGTGCAACTGAACGGCGCAGGACGCGAGCTTTTCCGCGTTTCGCGGCAAGGGATGGATGTCGTCGCAAGTCACGCGGATCATTCGCAAGAGTCATTTTTCACTCAAACGATGGTAAATAAGGCTTACTACGGGCCAGTGTATTTTGTCGACGGATCTGAACCTTACATGACTTTAGCCATGTCGGGGAGTCGACCCGAATATGGCGTGATCGAAGCTAAGGTGAACCTAAAATTTATTTGGAGTGTCGTATCACAAATAAAAGTGGGCAAGGGCGGATACGCGTATGTCATTGATGCCGAGGCACGGCTAATTGCGCATCCCGATATCAGTCTTGTGCTGCGGAAGACCGACGTTTGGCATCTGCCGCAGGTGCGGGCTGCACGTACTGACCAACCAGAAGAGCTCCGCGATCCGTGGTTCGCGTCAGTTGATGGCGGCCACGGGTCAGTTTTAAGCGCGCATGCTTTGGTCGCACCACTTAACTGGCTTGTCTTTGTTGAGTTGCCTACTCGCGAGGCCTTCGCACCAATCTACAATTCAATCGTGCGATCGGCTGCCTTATTGCTTGCCGCTCTCATATTGGCGCTTTTGGCCGGTCTTGTCCTTGCCCGAAGAATGGTCGTGCCGATCAGAGCTCTCCGTGACGGCGCCACACGGGTCGGTCGTGGCGATCTCACTCACCGCATCTCGATCAACACCGGCGACGAACTCGAAGCGCTGGGCGATCAATTCAATGCCATGGCCGCGCGGTTGCAGGAATCTTACGCCGGTCTGGAAGGCAAGGTCGAAGAGCGCACCCGCCAGCTGGAAGCCGCCAATCAGGCCAAGTCGCGCTTCATTGCGGCCGCCAGCCACGACTTGCGTCAGCCGCTCCATGCCTTGGGCCTCTTCGTCGCGCAGCTGCACGGCAGGTTGCGCGCCGCCGAACGCAGTCAGATCATCGGCCGTATCGAGGCGGCGCTCTCCGCCATGAACGAGCTGTTCAGTGCGCTGCTCGACATCTCCAAGCTCGATGCCGCGCCTGGGTGCGCAGCGACTTCATCCTGCTGGAGCAGATCATTTTCAATCTGATCACCAATGCTCTGCGCTATACGCGCAGTGGCGGCGTGCTGGTCGGCTGCCGCAAACGCGGCGATCAGCTGCGCATCGAGGTATGGGACTCTGGCATCGGCATTCCGCCCGATCAGCACGACAAGATCTTCGGCGAATTCTATCGCCTGGGCGAACCGGATCGCGACCGCCGCGCCGGTCTCGGGCTCGGCCTTGCCATCGTCGACCGCCTCTGCCGTCTTCTCGGACACCCGATCGAGGTCAAGTCGACCGTGGGCAAGGGCTCCGTCTTTGCCGTCACCGTCCCGCTCGCTCCGGCCGACAAGCGGGCCATCGAGGCGTCCATTGTGCCGCGCGCCCAGCCGAGCCTAGCAAATGACAAACTCGTCCTGGTGATCGACGACGATCCGCTGGTGCTCGAAGGCATGAGCGGGATTTTCCGCAAATGGGGTTGCCGGGTCATCACCGCGGACAGCGACAGCGTGGCGCTCAAGACCGCGGCCGAGCAGGACGATCTGCCGGACCTGATCATCTCAGATTATCACTTGGCCAACGGCCGCACCGGCATCGAGACCATCGAATGGCTGCGTGGCGAATTGTCGGCGCCAATCCCCGCCTTTCTCATCAGCGGCGATACCGATCCGGCAACGCTGCATGAGGCGAAAGTCAAAGGTTTCCACCTTCTGCACAAACCCGTCAATCCGATGGCGCTGCGCGCCATGTTCAATCAGGCGGTCAAGCCGGTGCCGCGAGCATTCGTGCGCAAGCTGCCCGATGCGGAAGAATCCAGACCGGACGCGACCTCGCCTTGAACAACGGCGTCACGTCTTTGGCGTCAGCTTCCAGCCCAGCTCGGTAACGGCAATCACCGCCTCGGTGCGGTTTGATACTTTCAGCGCCCGCAAGATCGCGGTGACGTGGTTCTTGACCGTCGGCTCGGCGAGATTGAGCGTCCGGCAAATCACCTTGTTGCTGTTGCCTTGCATCATCAGCGCGAGAACGTCCTGCTGGCGTTCCGACAGTCCGAGATCGGAGAGCGAGACGATTGCGCGGTTTTCACTCCGGCGGGTTTCAAACTGCTGGCCTGGCGCTTCGCCAAATCCCTCCGGCGCCAGAATCTCCGGAGGAATGTAGACGCTTCCCGCGAAAACCAGTTGCAATGCGCTCATCATGACTTCGCGCCGCGCCGACTTCGGAATGAAGCCGGCGGCGCCGAGATCGAGCACCTTCTGGACATTGGCGCGATCTTGCAGCGCCGACAGCACGACGACCGAGATGGTCGGATAACGATCGCGCAATTCGGTGAGCACCGATAGCCCATCGCGGTCCGGCAAAGTCAGGTCGAGCAAAATCAAGTCGATATCGGGGTTGCTGGCAATGATGGCAAACGCCTGCTGGCTGTCGGCCGCTTCCAACACCACGACGCCGCGTTGCAGTTTCTTCAGCACGCCCTGCATCGCATCACGAATCAAGGCGTGATCGTCGACGATCAGAATCTTCATCCCCAACAGCCCCAACATAGCCGGCGCAAATGCCGTTCGACGCAGGCCTAAACCCTGCGTTCACGGTCCCCACATGGCGACCGACGTCCCTCCGCCCGCCCTGCGGGAATTTAATCCCCGACCCAACCCATAAGACAAGGATTATCGTCTGCTAATCCGGGGTTGAAATGGGTCGCTCCGGCCCCCCGCGACCGATCTTAAGTCCGTCGCGACGGCACGACAAACGGCGGCGTCCGGCGAAAAAGCCGTTATTCTCACATATAAACAAGCCGCGGATGGGAATTCGATCTGTTCTGGGCTGTGGCTCTTGCGGCGACGGCTAGTCAAGCCGCGGTGGAGCGGCGACTATTTGTCCTGGCTCCGCGCCAGATAGCTGACCAACTCGACGATGGAGCGGCGGAGCTTTGCCGAGCGGATTTTCACAAAGCCGGCGAGCAGTGTCAGCCCGTCGGGCGTAGCCAGGAATTCCGAGACATGGGCGAGCGAGGGCGCGTCGGGGGCGTCCGCTTTCCCGCCCGGGACGCCGGGCGCGCCTTCAAAGAAGAACTCGACGGGCACGCGGAGGATGTGGGCGATCTGTTGCAACCGGCTGGCACCGACCCGGTTGATGCCCTTCTCGTATTTTTGGATCTGCTGGAAGGTAAGGTCGAGGCCTTGGGCCAGGGCGGTCTGCGACATGCCGAGCATCAGGCGACGCGTCCGGATGCGCGCGCCGACATGCTTGTCGGTCGGGTTAGGAGTCTTGATCGCCATCATTCGGCAATTCCACTTGCAGGAGCCTTGCGCATTTTAGCGAGTCAGCAAGGAATGCCGCGCCGGATGCAGGCGGCGCGCGTGCCATTGTTTGCTGTCGGTGAAGGGATTGTACCTTACTTTGAAATGTCGGGGTTTTGCCGTCGCGGGCGGATTCAGCAATGCCGATGCAGCATAGCGCCGGGAGCTGCATTCGACAGGCGCAATCGGCGGCTGAACGGAGAGATTTGGACACGCGCGCATATATGCTGGAACGGCTTTCGTTGGCGTTTGTGACCCAGCAACAGCAACACAGAGGTCGGAAAGAGATTCGGTCAGCATTCACATTGCCGATCCATATGTCATTATAGCTCCGCCTTCGGTTCATTCGACGACATCTAATGAATGGCTGACATTGAAACCCGACTGTTTCGCTACTTCGCGGTGCTGGCGCAGGAGCGGCATTTTTCCCGCGCCGCGCATCTGTTGAACATCACGCCGCCGACGCTGACGCATCAGATCAAGAAACTGGAACGCTTGGTCGGCGCGCGGCTGGTCGAGCGCAAGGGCAATACTCATGTGGCGCTGACGCAAGCGGGTTTGCGGCTTTTCGAGCGCGCAGCACGTGCTGCGCCAGGTCGAGGAAGCCAAGATCGTCGCGCAGCAAGCGCAGCGCGGCGAAGTCGGCCGCATCGACATCGGCTTCATGACGACGGCGGTATGCTCGGGCGTGTTGCAGAAATCGCTTGCCGATTTTCGCCGCGCCAATCCGGCCATTGAGATCAACATGCGCAAGCTCGTGCCGATGGACCAGATCCGGGCGATCATGCGCAAGGATCTCGACGCCGGCTTTACCCGCAGTCCGCACAAATATCCGGCCGGCCTGGAAGGATTCGAGGTCTACCGCCAGTCGATGGTGCTGGCGTTGCCAGCCAGGCATCCGCTGGCGCGGCGCAAAACCATCAACCCCGCCGCGCTGAAAGACGAGATGTTCATCAATACCGGCCCCGCGCACGACGTCGGATTCTGGGGCCACACCGAAGCCGTCGCCGGCGTCGGGCAGTTCACGCCGCGGGTGGTCAAGCGCGACGATGATTTCATGACCGTCCTGACCTACGTATCCATGGGCTACGGCATCGGCGTCATTCCGCAGACCATGACCCGGATGAATATTCCGAACGTCGTCTTCCGCGAGATCGCGACCAATGCGGTGCCGAAGTCGGGGATCGCCTTCGTCTATCGCCGCAACGATTCCTCGCCGCAAACCGACCTGTTGATCAAGCATATGCGCATTCATGCGCTGCGGCGCTGAGCGATCTGCACATCCTTGTTCGCTATAGCTTGACGCCGGTTATTATGCGTGAAATGTGCGACGCGTAGGGGGACTTGATGAAACTTGGCATTGTTGGCCTCGGCCGCATGGGCGCGGCAATATCCCGCCGCCTACGCCAGCAGGGTTTTGACGTAACGGGCTGGGACCAGAACGCCAAAGCGAACCAGGCGCTAGCCGCTGACGGGCTGCGCATCGCCGCCAATGCCCGCGGCATTGCCGCGGTCGCCGAGATCGTCATTTCCAGCATCACCGAAGATCATGGCGTGCGAAAGATTTTCAGTGGACCGGCCGGCTTCCTCGAAGGCGACGTCAACGGCAAGCTGTTCATCGAGATGAGCACGCTGCAGCCGATGACCGGCCGCGAGCTTTTGCCGCTGGTCGAAGCGCGCGGCGCGCGGCTGATCGAATCGCCGGTGCTCGGCACCATTCCACAGGTTCATGCCGGCACGCTGTTCGCCATGGTCGGCGGCAGCATTGAGGATATCGAGCGGGCGAAGCCGGTGCTGGAAAAGCTGACCCGGCGCATCGTCCACATGGGCCCAAACGGCAGTGGTTACGCCATGAAACTTGCCGCCAATCTCGGCCTCGGTGCCTATATCCAGGCGGTGGCGGAATCGCTTGCGCTCGGACTGCAGCAAGGCCTTGACCTCGATCTCATGGTCGACGTGCTGCAGGAGAGCGCCACCGCCTGCGGCTGGCTCAAGAGCAAGGCCGAGGTGCTCAAGGGCAACCAGGGCGACATGACGCTCGACATTCGCACGCTGCGCAAGGACATCATGTCGGCGGTCGCGACTGGCGCGCTTACCGGCGTGCCGATGCCGCTGGCGGCGGGCACGCTGGCGTCACTGTCGGCGGCGGTCGACGGCGACTACGGCGACGGCGATCTCGCCGAATTGCCAAAATTCTTTCGTGACTCCATGCTGCAGAAATTCGATCGCTAGAGCGAGGGGAGGACTTCGTGCATCTTACGTTGAAAGAATTCGCGGTATTGAGTTTTGGCACACTGGGTGCCTCGCTCGCGGCGCAGAGTGCTCAAGCCGATCCGTTTCCGCCCGGCGCACAGGCCCAGAACGTGAAACAGGTCGGATTTTCGGCGCTCGGCGGGCGCTACGGCGCGTTCAAGATGGCCATCAAGCACACCGCGGACGACAAATGGTATCTCTACACGGGCCATTCCTTCAATCAGGGCTGGAGCATCGTCGACGTCACCGACCCGGCCAATCCGCGCTACGTGAAATTCATTCCGTTCGAGACCGATGACAAGAGCATCATCACCGCGCAGGTGACCTTGCACGACAATCTGCTGATCACGTCGTTGAACAGCTTTAAGCCGCAGAAGAACCCGCTGCCGGCGATCCTATTGTGGGACATTTCCGATCCGGAGAATCCCAAGCAAGTCGGCTCATGGATGGGTGGCGCCACCGGCGCCCATCGCAATTCCTACCCAGGAGGCAAATACGCCTATCTCTCGACCAGCTATCCGGGCTTCAAGGCCAACATCCTGGTGATTCTCGATGTCAGCGATCCGGCGCATCCGAAAGAGGTCGGCAAATGGTGGCAACCCGGCCAGAAGGACGGCGAGCCGCCATCGCCTTACCCGGAAGGTTTTCATGGGCCGGTCAATGTCAGCCTCGACGGCAAGATGGCGTCGCTCGGTTATACGCCCGACGTGGTCAATCTCGACCTGACCGATCCGGCGAACCCGAAACTCATCGGCAAGCTGCATATCACGGAACCGTTCGCCGGCGTCGGCACCCAGTCGGTCCATACCGTGCTGCCGCTGTGGGATCGCAACCTGCTCTATGTTAGCTCGGAAGCACAGAAGGAAAAATGCCAGGACGACGGAATGAACTTCGCCGGCATGATCGATAATGCCTATCCGGCGCATCCGCGCTTGATTTCGGTTTTCCCGACGCCGGTACCGCCGGCCGGCGCGCCGTATAAGGATTTCTGCGACAAAGGCGGCCGCTTCGGCCCGCACAATACCAGCCAGGAAATTCACAATCCGGCGATCGAGCAGCCGGGCAAGCTCATCGACGTCGCCTGGTTCAATGCCGGGCTGCGCATCTTCGACATCAGCGATCCGCGGCTGCCGAAAGAAGTCGGCTATTTTATGCCACCGGAGCGGCCCAACATGCCGGCGCAATCCGGCGCGCACGCGTCGGAAATCAACTGGAGCGAGGAGCTCGCCGTCGACGCCCGCGGCAACATCTTCATGAACGACGACAAATGGGGATTGTTCGTGCTGCGTTATACCGGCGAGGCGCCGAAGTAACGGCCTACGGACTTTTACTGATGACTCGCGCCCGGGCCGGTCATTGGCGCCCCGCGAGCAAAGCTCCTGCGCAGTCACCAAATTTATACGTTTGGCCAGCAAAATGCCGATGGCCGGGGACACCTCATGGAGCGATTGAGGGGTCGATCAATGACGGACAAGGCCTATCTCGCGTGTCAGGTCGGCATCATCTGCGGGCTATTGTTTCTTGTCGCAGTCACCGCAGTGAGCCAACATCCGCAGTGGTTCGGATAGCGGAACAGCGCCGCTGAATTCCCGTCACTCTGCTGCCTGCGCCATGACGTGCTGGCGGAATTTCGGCATCACCTCTTGCGCCAATAGCCGCATCGAGTCGCGCTCCCAGGCACGGTTCGGCCCGCTCCAGTCGAGACCCGTCATCAGCAACGTGCCGAACGGGCCGACGGTGTCGCGGAAGGCGATGAGCTTTTCGAGGAAAGTTTTCGCCGAGCCGTAGATCATGCAGCCTTCGGTGATGGCTTCGACGGTGGCTTCGTCGTCCGACATGTTCGGGTCGGGCTTGAGCACGGAGAGGATGCCGACCCGCGACAGCACTTCGCGCATGTAGGTGTAGAAATAGCGATTGGAGCCTTGCTCGTTGTGGATGCGGTCACGCGCTTCGGCGTCACTCGGCGCCACCATGATGCTGCGTGCCACACGCCAATTCTCGCCCTTCGGCGGCACGCCCATTTCCAGACACGCTTTCGAATAGGTCTGCCAATGGGACGCAATCGCGCTCGACGGCACGTTATTGCCGGAGATGATGCCCCAGCCTTGTCTCGCGGCGATGCGCGCGGTCGGCGAATCGCGGCTCGACAGCGAGGTCGAGATCGGCGGCCCCGGTTTCTGGAACGGTTTCGGCATATAGCCGATGCCGAGATTCGGGATGATCGCCTCTTTGAGGCTCACACTGCGGAACTCGCCCGGAAAATCGTAAGGCGGATCCTGCGCCCAGATCTCTTGGATCATCTTGATCGATTCGACAAATTTACGCGTGCGCACGCCGCGATCGGCATTGCCGAACAATTCAAAGTCGGACAACAGCCCGCCCGGCCCGACGCCGAGCATGAAGCGGCCGCGGGTCATGTGATCGAATTGCGCGACTTCGGCCGCGACTTTCACCGGATCGTGGTTCGGCAAACAGATCACCGCGGTGCCGAAGCTCAAATTCTTGGTGCGCGGCGCAAGTCCGGCCATGAACATCAGCGGCGAGGGGATCGGCTCGGTGGTCGCGGAAAAATGCTCGCCGACCCATAATTCGTCGAAACCGAGCTGGTCGGCGTAAAGCGACTTTTCCTCGTCCTCGGCCAGCGTGTCGGTGAACGACCGCGTCGGTGGGTGCACCGGCATCATGAATATCCCAAGACGCATCGCGCTTTCCCTTCAGTTTGCAGCCGCCGACACGATAACGCCGCTGTTTGCGGGCGCAAGGCTTGATCCGCGCCGATGGCCGGCGCAGTCTTTTGCCACAACAGGAGGAAATGCCATGAGCGTCGCCGAACTGCGTCCGGCCGCCGCGCCGGGCGCTATTCCGACCGCCGAGGAGTTGATCGCGCGGGCGCGCGCCTTGGCGCCAAAGCTGCGTGAACGCGCCGTGCGGGCCGAGCGCGACCGCAACATCCCGCAAGCGTCGGTCGACGAATTTATCGACTTGGGCCTCATCCACACCCTGCAGCCAAAGCGCTGGGGCGGCTATGAGCACGACCACGAAGTGGCGTTCGACATAGCCGTCGAGCTCGGCAAATCGACCTGCGGCTCGTCGGCTTGGTGCCTGAATTATCTGGCCGATCACGCTTGCATCCTGGCGCTGTTCCCGGAGGAGGCGCAGCACGACGTCTGGAGCGGCGACAAGGCGGCCTGCATCGCCACCTCGGCGGCGCCGACTGGCAAGGTTGCGCCGGCGCCCGGCGGCTACCGGCTCGACGGCCGCTGGTCGTGGTGCTCAGGTCTGCGGCATTCGCAGTGGATCATGATCGGCGGCCTGGTGCAGCGCGAGGGTGAAGACCATCCCGACATGCGGCTCTATCTGGTGCCGGTGGCCGAGGTGAAGCAGGACGACACCTGGTACTGCGCCGGTCTGCGCGCGAGCGGCTCGAACACGTCGGTGCTCGACAACGTCTTCGTGCCCGAGCACCGCAGCGTGTCGTTCTCGACGCTGCGCGACTCCTGCGCGCCGGGATCGAAAGTCAACACCAATCCGATTTTCAACACGCCGTTTATTGCGGTGCACAGCTATGCGCTGCTCGCCCCGGTGCTCGGCCTCGCCCGCGGCGGCTATGCCGATTTCGTGCAGTGGACGCGCAAGCGTTACCTGACCTACACAGCGCTCAATATCGCCCAGCACGTGCCGGTGCAGATGCGCGTCGCCGAAATCGCCGCCGAGATCGACGCCGCGGAGCTGTTGGCGCGGCGCGCGTTCAGGCTGGCGCGGCAGGATTATGCCGGCATGTCGCTCGAGACCCGTACGCTGTTGCGCCGCGACTTCACTTTCGCCGTGCGCAAGCTGCGCGAGGCCATGGACGACCTGGTCAAGATATCCGGATCGAGCGGCTTGATGGACGACAATCCGATCCAGCGCTGCTGGCGCGACGCGCACGCCATCTCGTCGCACGTGGTGATGAACTGGGACGTGCCGGCGGAGAACTTTGGGCGGATGGAGTTCGGCTTGGGCCTCAATCCCGCCTATCCGATGTTTTGATCAGCGGCCGTCAATTCCACCGCCATACGCCGTAGGCGTGGCCGTTCTGCATCTGCGGTGCAACATAGGTCGGCTTGCGGTTGCCGATGGCGCCGAGCATGGCGATCCAGTTCAACAGCTCGCCTCCGACATTTCCGGCTTTGAGCATGCGATGCTGCGTCGATTCGGCGATCAGCTGATCGTTGTTCTGTTCCTCCAAAAGCTTGATCACGCGCGCCGCCCAGTCCGGGTCCGGCACGCCGTCGGAGCGACTCGCCGCCATGCGCGGGCCGCCGACTTCGAGCGAAAAGCTGCCGCTGCCCATGACGACGACGCGCAGCGGCGCTGGCCAGGCTTCGATGGCGCGCGCTACCGCCTGGCCGAGCGCGTAACAGCGTTGCGCCGGCGGCAACGGCGGCACGTGGCCGCTGATGAAGAACGGGATGACCGGGATTTTCATGTCCGGCGTCAAAAAATGCAGCGGTACGATGACCGAATGATCGACCGAAAAATGCTGAGTCATGGCGACGTCGTAGCCAGCGGTGACGGCCGCAGCCCGGATATGCGCGGCCAGGGCCGGCAGCGACGGCACGATGTAATTCGGCACGTCGCGCGGCTCGTCGTTCGGTGCCCGAAAATTCTTGTCGATGCCGATGGCGAAGATCGGCAGCGCGTCGAGGAAGAAGGTGTTGAGATGATCGGTGTCGAACATCACGATCAGGTCGGGCCGCGTCGCGGCGAGCTGTTCCTTCTGCGCGCCGAACAGTTTTGCGATCTCGCAATCGGGCCCGTCGCGCTTGACGAAATGCGGGAAGATCGGGGTGTGCGGCACGCCGAAACCGGCGACGATCTGGGCCATGGATTGAGCTCCTCTTGCTTGTTGCCGGCTCACGCCACCGGCTGGCCGATTTCGTCGACCTTCACCGCGCGCATGCGCTGGTTGTAGATTTCGGCGCTCAACCCGCAGACCTCGAAGCGGGCCAGATAGTTCATCAGGAAGCCGTTGGCGCCCATGCGGTAGAGCTGCCCGACGTCGCCGGCGAGCAGGCAGCGGCGCTCCTCGTCGGTCAGCTCGAGCGGCGCCAGCGCTTTGGCCGGATCGGCCTTCATGGCGGCGCGGAAGGCGTGATCGCGCAAAACCTCGCGGCAGAGATAGTTCACGGCGAAAATCGACATGGGCGGCTCCGGCACCGAACGTAATATTTTGCACGATCGCGCGCCAATTGCCACAGCGCCTGCGCGTTCGTAAGCTTTCGCCAAACGGGCCGGAGGAATGCCAGTGCAGCGCCACAGTACCAATCCGGTCTTCAACGACAGGAAGCTCAAGCTCGGGACTTTCGGCACCAATCTCGACCGCGGCTGCGCCATTTCGACGATTGACGGCGTGCTCGAAATCAACTGGCCAAACACGCTGGAACTGGCGAAAATCTCCGAGGCCATGGAGTTCGAGGCCCTGGTGCCGATCGGGCGCTGGCACGGATTCGGCGGGGTGACCAACTTCAACGGCCCCGGCTTCGAGTGCTTCTCCTGGGCGTCGGCGATCGGTGCCTCGACCCATTATTCCGGCATCTTCGCCACCTCGCACGTGCCGACCATCCACCCGGTGATGGCGGCGAAGCAGGCCGCCACCATCGATCACGTCACCGGCGGCCGCTTCGCGCTCAATATCGTCACCGGCTGGAACCGGCCCGAGATCGAAATGTTCGGCTCACCGCTGATGGAGCACAACGACCGTTACGATTGCGCCGCCGAATGGCTGCATATCTTGAAGGAACTATGGACGCGCGACGAGCCGTTCGATTTCGAAGGCCGCTTCTACACGATCAAGAAGGGTTATTTGGAGCCGAAGCCGATCCAAAAGCCGTTTCCGCCGGTGATGAATGCCGGTGGCTCGGAGAAGGGCCAGCACTTCGCGGCAAAGTATTGCGACATGGTCTATGTGGTGTTCGGCTCGCACGATTTCGACGATTGCAAGGCCAAGGTCGACTCTTATCGCGAGCTCGCCCGCAAGGAATACGGCCGCGACATCCAGGTCTGGAGCTATGCCTATGTGGTGCAGGGCGATACCGAACAGGAAGCCAAGGACTATTTCGAAGACTACGTGAACGCGAAAGGCGATTGGGAGGCGGTCTCAAATCTGGTCGATACCATGATCGCCAACGCCAAGACGCTGCCGGCGCCGGTGCTCGCCGAGATGAAGAAGCATTTCATCGCCGGCTGGGGCGGCTATCCGCTGATCGGAACGCCCGAGCAGATCGTCGACGGGCTCGTTCGCATGTCGAAGATGGGCCTCGACGGCACGCTCTTGAACTGGCCTCGCTATATCGAGGACCAGCGCTGGTTCAAGGACAGGGTTTATCCGCTGGTGCAGCAGGCGGGTTTGCGGTGATTGCGGGCTAGAAATACGGCCGGCTCGAGTCGCGTCCTAGGCCGAGTTCCATGCGGCCGTAGTGCGAAAAATTGATCTCAGTGTTGACGGCAATATGCATCGACATGAAGTGGATGTCGCGCCAGGCGCGTTGCAGCGGGTGCGAGGTATTGAAGCTCGCTGTGCCGCTCAAGGCGATGAGCGTGTCGATCACCGAAACCGTCAGCTCCGACACGCGGGCGAAATCGCGCACCGAGCGCGCGAGATGATTTGGCGAATAGTCTTGCGGCGCGTCGGTTACGTTGACGGCGCGGCGCAGCAACAGATCGGCGGCATCGAGATCGGCGGCGGCGCGCGCCATGCGCACCTGGACCGAGGTTTTCTCGGCGACCGATGAGCCGTCTTGCGCCTGGCGGGTCTTGGTCCAGTCGCGGAAATGCTCGTAGGCGCCTTGCGCCGCGCCGAGCATCGGCGTCGCGAACGAGATCGGCGCGTAATAGAAGAACGGCGTGTGGAAGATGACGTCCTTGTGCATGGCGCGGCCCGGCGTCGTGGCGTCGCGCAAATCCGTAAGTTTCAGCACCCGCCCGCTCGGCACGAAAGCGTTGTCGGTGACGATGGTCTTGCTGCCGGTGCCGCGCATGCCGGCGGTGAACCAGGTGTCGCGTATGGTGTAGTCGCCGGGCGCGACCAGGAAGAATTTCCACTCCGGCGTGCCGCCATCCTGCGCCATTCCGCCGAGCATGACCCAGGTGCAATGATCGACGCCGCTGGCGAACGGCGAGCCCTTGCCCGAGACGCGATAGCCGCCGTCGACCGGCACGGCTACTGTCGCCGGCGCGAACGAGGCTGCGACCGGCACGTCGAGGCCGTCGGCCCACAATGTCTTCTGCGCGGCTTGCGGATACTGCGCGATCAGATGATTGTGGTGGATGATCAGGCTGGCGCACCAGCCGTGGGAGGCGTCGGCCTTGCACAGCTCGCGCGTGACCTCGAACCAGGTATCGAAGCTCAAGCCATAGCCGCCGACGCTCTTCGGCACCAGGATGCGGGCAAAGCCGGCGTCAAGCATATCCTTGACCGATGCTTCGGGGATCCGCCGCGCCTCTTCCGCCGCGGCGGCGCGCTCGGCAAAGCGTGGCGCCAAGGCGTGCACGCGATCCATGATCTCCTGCTTGGTCGCGCTCTGCGGAGGGGACACCTGCTGCTCCTATGGCTCGGATGCCGGCGGCGCCAGCACCAGGCGCCGGCCGACCGGGAAAAGCTGCACGTCGTAACGCTGCACGATCCAGCCCCAAATCCCCGACGGCGCCTTGAGCATCACCGCGATGGCGATCATGCCCATCAGGATCAAGTAGTAGGTGCCGTAGTCGGCCAATAGTTCGCGCAATGTAATGTAGACCAGCATGCCGATGAACGGCCCCTCGATGGTGCCGATGCCGCCGATGACAACCATGAAGATCACCACCACGGTCCAGTCGTTGATGCTGAAACCGGCCTCCGGCGAGATGCGCAGCTTCTGCAAAAAGATCAGCGCGCCGATCAGGCCGGTGCAGGCGGCAGTGGCGACATAGATGATGAATTTGGTGCGGAAGGTGTTGACGCCGAGGCTCGCCGACGCCGGCTCTGAATCGCGGATCGCGGTCAGCGCCAGGCCGTGGCGCGAGCGCAGCAACAGATAGACGATGGCGCAGACCACGACCGAGCTCGCAAGCGACATCAGATAGAGGATGGCATCGCGGCTGCCGCGGTCGGGCGAGACCTGGCGGAGGATCGCCGGCGTCAGCGACAGGCCGGAGCCGCCGCCGAGCACCGCGATGAGGCTTGCCGACAGCGCAAAGACCTCGGACATGACCCAGGTGCCGACGGCGAAATAGGCGCCGCGCAGGCGGAACACCGCGAACGAGACGGGTATGGCGATCAGGCCCGCAAACGGTCCGGCAATCGCCAGCGCCAGATAGACGTTCACGTTCTGCGCGCCGGTCAGATAGAACAGCGCATAGCCGCCGAGCCCGACATAGGCCTGCTGGCCGACCGAGACGAGGCCGGCATAGCCGGCGAGTAGATTCCACAACTGGGCAAGTGCCAGGTAATAGGCCATCTCGGCAATGAGCCGCATCCAGCCGGCATCGCCCCACCACGGCAATGCCACAAGGGCAACGAGCGCCGGCGCCGCGACCAAGGCGAAGGCGCGACTGGCTTTCGTTGCACGCCCGACGTGCTCTTCCATCACAAGTCCTTGGTGCGCGGAAACAGTCCGCTCGGACGGACGATCAGGATGACGAGAAAGGCGATGTGGCCGGCGAGGATCTGCCAGGTCGGCGACAGCGCGGCGCCGACCGCTTGCGCCACGCCGAGCACCACGCCGCCGATCAGCGTGCCCCACATATTGCCGAGCCCGCCGATGATCACCGCCTCGAAAGCCAAAATGAGCCGGATCGGCCCTGCGGCGGGATCAAAAATCGTTCTGATGGCGAACAGCACGCCGGCGATGGCGGTGAAGATCATGGCGATGCCCAGCGCCATCGCGTAGAGCTTGCGGTTGTCGATTCCAATGAGTTCGGCGGTATCGGCATCGTCGGACACGGCGCGGAAAGCGCGGCCGAGGCCGGTGCGGTAGAACAGAATCTGCAGGCTGGCGATGGCGACGACTGCCACGGCAAAAACCAGGAGCGGATAGACGCCGATCGCGATGCCGCCCGGAATCTGCATGCTCGCGGTTTCGATGGCGCCTTCGTGCAGCCGCTGCGTATAGGCGCCAAAGCCCTGCAGCAGGCCGTTCTGGATGATTACCGAAATGCCGAAGGTGACGAGAAGCGGCGGCAACAGGCCGCCGCTCAGGGTGTGGTTCAGCAAACCGCGCTGGATGGCATAGCCGACGGCGAACATCACCGGCACGACGATAATCAGGCTCGAGATCGGATCGAGTCCGGTGCCTTGGGTGACGACCAGCGCCACATAGGCCGAGAGCACGATGAAGTCGCCGTGGGCGATGTTGACGAGGCGCATGATGCCGAACGACATCGACAGCCCGATGGCGAACAGCGCGTAGATGCCGCCAAGCAGGCTGCCCTGAATGAGAATGTTGAGCCATTCCATCGCCGCTGCCTTACAAACCGAAATACGCGGCCGTGATCGCGGCGCGGTCGAAATTTTTGGTCGGAGCGCTAAGCGCCAGGCGGCCCTCCTGAAAACAATAGAACCGCGCCGAAGCGTCGAGCGCGCGATTGATGTCCTGCTCGACCAGGATGACAGTGATGCCTTCGGCGGTGATGGCGCTGAGGCACGCGTAGATGTCGCGGATGACGACTGGCGCCAGGCCCAGCGACAGCTCATCGCAAAGCAATAGCCGCGGATTGGCCATCAAGGCGCGGCCGATCGCCGCCATCTGCTGTTGGCCGCCCGACAGTGCCGGCGCCGGCAGGTGGCGCAAGTCCCGCAGGCGCGGGAACAACTCATAGACGCGCTTTAAATTCCACGGCCCTTTGCGCTCGCTATGGCCGCCGAGCAGGAGGTTTTCCTCGACCGAAAGGCTCGGAAACAGCCGGCGGCCTTCCGGCACCATGGCAATGCCAAGCCGCACCACCTCGTGTGGCGTCTTGTGGCCGATCGGGTCGCCGTCGAACGTCACCATATCGGGCGCGGTCGGCAGGGCGCCCGCGACCGCTCGCAAAAACGTGGTCTTGCCGGCGCCGTTGGCGCCGATGATGGCGACAGTCTCGCCTTGTTCGACAGTGACGTTGATATCGAACAGCGCCTGGAAGTCGCCGTAGGACGCCGAAAGGTTGTTGGTCGCGAGCAGGCTCATGATACCGGCATGCCCATATAGACTTCGCGCACTTTGGCATCGGCCATGACCTCGCGCGGCTCGCCCTGCGCCAGGATTTGGCCGAAATTCATGACGATCAGCCGGCTGGCGACAGACATAAGCGCATGCACGATATGCTCGATCCAGACGATAGTGGTGCCGCTGGCGTGGATGGTCTTGATGGTTTTGACCAGCTCGCCGCATTCGAATTCGGTGAGGCCCCCCGCGATTTCATCGAGCAGTAGCAATTTCGGTTGGATCGCGAGAGCACGCGCCAGTTCCAGGCGTTTGCGTTGGAGTAACGTTAGCGTCCGCGCCGGCACATTGGCTTTGTCGTAAAGGCCGGTCACCCGCAGCAGGTCACAACAGCGTGGATAGCTGTCGCGCTCGCTGGTACCGCCGCCATAGATGGCTCCCACCAAAAGGTTCTCGAACACGCTCATATTCGCGAACGGATGCGGTATCTGATAGGAGCGGCCGATGCCGAGCCGCGAGCGCGCGTGCGGCGCCATGGCGGTCATGTCGGCGCCGCCGAACAGGATGCGGCCCTTGCTCGGCGCCACGTCGCCGGAAATCAGGTTGAACAATGTGGTCTTGCCGGCGCCGTTGGGGCCGATCACGGCGAGCGCCTCGCCGCCTTCGACGGCAAGATTCACGGCGTCCACGGCTTTGAGCGCGCCGTAGGATTTCGACATTCCGTCAAGTTGCAGAAGCACTGTCATGAGCGGCTTTTGTACAGACAGCCGCCGCGCATGTCGCGCGACGGCTGTATCGCATCACCCCTGAACGTCTCAAGAATATTGAATCGGAACAAACGGACTATCGAGCGGGATGTTCGGTGCAGACTTATTGAAGACGACGTTCAGGTCGTACTTGAACTTGGTGCCCTTGACCCACTGGCCGCCGACCAGCGGCGTGATGCACACGTTCGGCACCGGGTTGGTCGGCCCGCCTTTCCAGGTGATCGGGCCGACGATCGACTGGTAGTCGGTCGCCGCGATGGCGTCGCGGATGGCGCTGGCTTCGAGTTTCTGCGAGCGCTTGAGCGCATCGATCGCGACTTCGAGATTTGCGTGCTTAAAGCCGAGCGGCTGGGTCCATTGCTTGCCGCTCGCTTTCTCGTAGGCGTCGCAATATTGCTGCGCCGTCTCGCCGGTCAGGCTCGACTTGAACGGGTGATGGTGCGACCACCACACTTCCGTCGACATGCCGGCGCCGCGGTCGCCCAGCGCCTCGACGGCGGTGGGAAATAGCAGCGCTTTCGCCGGCGTGACGATTTTGGGCCGGTAGCCCTGCTGCGCACATTGCGTCCAGAAGATCGCGAATTGCGGCGGATTGAAAATGCCGCAGGCGATGTCGCAATTCGCCTTCTTCAATTCGGCGATCTGCGAGGAAAAGTCGTCGGACAGCGGCGGATAAAGGCCGAGATAGTGCACGTCAAAACCGTGGCTCTTGATGGTGGCGGGCAGGCCGTGCACCGGGTCGGAGGCGGCGACGCCGTCGGGGTCGTTGGTCAGCATGACGCCGACGGTCTTGTTGGTCGGCAAGGTCAGCCACATGTCGGCGAACATGTTGGCGACCATGTCGAAACCCCAGAAGAAGTGGTAGGTCCAGTCGAACCCCTTCTTCGGGTCGCCCTTGCGGCCGAAGAACCAGGCCTGCCACGGATCGTCCGAGGTAACGCACGGCACGCCGGCGAGCTCGCACTGGTCGGCCACCGGATTGGTGGTGTCGGAGGTCGACGAGGCGATCATGATGTCGACCTTGTCGTTATTGATGAGCTGCGCCGCCACTTCCGAGGCGCGGTTCGGATTGGATTGGCTGTCGCGGTTGAGGATCTGCACCGGATGCTTGTCGCCGGCGACCATGATGCCGTCGCCCAACGCCTTGGCGACGCCCTCGGCCACCCATTTCGACGGCTCGCCGAAAGCGGCGATCGGTCCGGTTTCCGGCGTGATCATGCCGATCTTGATGGTCTTCCCCGCGGCGCGCGAGGATTGAAACATCCACGGCGAGGCGATGGCGCCGACGCCGCTCGCCGCGATCAGCTTGACCAGCTTGCGGCGCGCTCGGTCGACTTTTCCGCTGTTCTTAGCCTGCGGTGCCCCCGCTTTTGGCGTCATGGTCGGTTTCTCCCTTGTCACTTGCCGTTTTGCTTGCCAGCCCCACTCTCGCGAACGGGTGGGACCGGCCCCACGCCATCATTGCAGACAAAAAGCGGACCGGAAACGATCTTTTCGTCGCCGGTTCAGGCGGTCCGATCCTTGTATGCGCCGCCGGCGATCCAGCGTTCGATCGTCGGCCCGACGGCGGCCCCGGTGACCAAGCCGGTCTGCCAATCGTCGCCAAAAGGCCGCACGATCAGCATCCAGCCGTCGCCGAATGCATCGCGGGTTAGCAGTTCAGGTTTGTCGACCAGATTTTCGTTTTGCGCCACCACGGTGCCATTGAACCCGGCGCGCGCGGCGCCGATCCATTTGCCGCCTTCGACCATGGCGAACCAGCGGTCCTTCTCGAAGGCGTGGCCGAGCCGCTTCGGCGTGAAGACGAGGACTTCGCCCATCAGCGCCGCGGCCCAGCTGGTGAAGCCGGTGCGTAGCGTGCCGTCGCCGAGCGGCGCATACCAAATCTGGTTCTCGACGTCGTAGAGAAGATGCTCGGGAAATTCGTGATCTTGGACGCGCGCCAATGCGGCACCTCTAGAACGTCAGCACGCGGCAATCGTCGCCCATGACGTCCTGGATCATGGCGGCGGCGCCCATCACGCCGTTGCATTCCGGAATGAGATCGGCCTCCGTCTTGCCGAACAATTCGAGATTGGCCGGGCAGGCCCAGAATTTGGCGCCTTGGCCGTGGGCTTCCTTGATCCAGTCGTAGACCGTCATCGGATCGCCGGGCTTGACGTTGATCGCCGAAGCGACGCCCTTGAGCATCAATTTGCCGGCGGTCGCGGTGCACAGCACATCGACCGGGTGGTCCATCGCCGCGGCGACGGCGGCGTAATAGAACGGGGCGCCGAGCTCCTCAGGATTGCGCGGGTCGGTGTTCATCAACACGATGAGCAGGCGGCGCGCGCTCATTGCAACTCGGTCTCCTCGACCTTCAGCCGCCGTCCCCATTTGTCGAAGAAGTGGCCCTCGTTGAGCACCAGCGGATTGGCGTCGAGCCGGCTTTCCAGGTCGCGCAGCCGTAGCCGCGCCGTCGGATTGTCGAGCGGGCCGCCGTCGGGCGCCGTGACCGAAAAAAACGACGCGCCGTCCCATTCCTGTCCGGCGCCGGCAAACAGAATGACGATCTCGCCCCATTCGGTTTCGGTGCCGATGACGTTGAGATAGGTCGAGCACAGTGGCAGCACTTTTGTCTCGGTGATCGAGACCAGCACTACCAGCGCGGTGAACGCGCCGGTCGTGACGAATTCGTCCGCGAGCCAGCGGTCGAAATCGGTCACCGGCGTTTTGGGTTCGGTGTTCGACAACAGACTTCTCCGTTCGCTTTAACGTGGCGGAAGAGAGAGGGAGTCGAACCCACCAAGGACCGGCTCGCGGCCCCTCCCGGATTTGAAGTCCGGACGCCCCACCGGGGACGAGTCTCTTCCTAAATCGGATGTGTCGCGGCCTGCCATGTCCGCCGCGCGGCGGAACAGGTCGAGCCGATGCTTGTTGATGCGGCGCAGATCGCCGCGGCGCAAGGTGACGCCGTGGCGGTCGAAGAATTCCAGAATCTGGATCGCGACCTTGCGGCCATTCTCGACCTTGTCGCGGAACTGGGCCGCGGTGAACTGGCCGTTCGGCGAAGTGCCGCCGAGATCGACGACGATGCCGACCATCTCGGCTACGGTCTCGCGCAGGAAGAAGTGATCGTGCGCGACTTCGTCGGCCTTGCCCATGCGGCCGAGAAGCTTGAGCAGGCGCCGGATGTCGGCCTCACGCTGGGTCAGCAATGTTGCAATATCGCGCACGCGCGGCGGCCGGAACCGCTCGGCGCCGCCAAGGAGCGGCGCGATTTTTTGCCAGATTTTTTCGTCCGCCGGCGTGAGGCGGACTTCGTGGCCGGACAGCCGCACCCAGGCGCCATCCAGCGCGATCTCCTTGCTCCGCACAAGTCCTTGGAGAACCGAGAGAAAAGCCGGCGCCGGCAGGCGGGGCTCAAGCTGCAGGCGGAGCCGTTCGAGGCCTATGCCAGGCAGATCCGGATTATCGGCATGAAATGTTTGCAGCGCCGCCAATAGGCCGCGCTTGAATTGCAGCCAGACCGGTGCCGACAGCGCGAACACGCGCTCGGCTGCCGTTGCCCGGACGATGCTCAGACGTTCCCAAATGGTTTGCGTCTGCATTTCGCTGAGCGCGCGATCGCGGGCGAACGCGGTGAGATCGACGTAGTGCGGAGCAGTTTCGAGCAAAGCCGCGAGCGCGCGCGCAGGATCTTCGGTCATATGCGCCTGCAATTGCGCCAACCGCTCCGGCGTGCGCCGCTTGCGCGGCGGCGCGCGCAGGTCCAGAAATTTGCCGCCGCCGATGGTGCGTTGCGCCGTTGTGTCGCGCAGCACGAAGCGGTCGCCGGCCGCCGCGGCGATCGGACGTTCGAGCACGATCTGCACCAGCGCTTCGCTGCCGGGCGCGACGGCTGTGTCGCCAAGCAGCACGATGCGGGCGCCGACTTCGGTCGCGGCATGATGCAGGCGCGCCGGCATCCATTGCGTCACCGGCTTCTGCTCGGTGGCGAGCAAGCGCAAGGTGGCGTCGATGCGGTCGGTCGGCGCGTGCAGATCGGGATCGAGCACGACCTGGCCGCGGGCGATGGCGTCCTTGCTGATGCCGTCGCCGGCAAGGTTGAGGGCGCAGCGTTGTCCAGCAACGCCGTGTTGCGTCGGTCGGTTCTGCGCATGGATCGAGCGCACGCGCGCCACCAGGCCCGACGGACTGATGGTCACGCGATCCTCGGTCGCGACCGCGCCCGACAGCACGGTGCCGGTCACCACGGTGCCGGCGCCGGGAAGGGTGAACGAGCGGTCGACGGCGAGGCGAAAACGCTCCGCCGCGGCCCGCGCCCGGATCGTGCGTCCGGCGTCGAACAGTTTTTCGCGCAATGCGTCGATGCCGTCGTTAGTCACGGTGGAGACTGCCACGACCTCGGCGCCTTCCAGGCCGGTGCCGCGCAGAAGTTCGCCGATGTCGGCCAGAACTTTCGCCTGCTGCGGCGGCGCGGCGAGATCGATCTTGGTCAGCGCGACGACGCCGCGGGCGATGCCGAGCAGATCGACGATGGCGAGATGCTCGCGGGTCTGCGGCATGACGCCGTCGTCGGCGGCGATCACCAGCAGCACGAAATCGATGCCGGTGGCGCCGGCCAGCATGTTGTGCACGAATTTCTCATGGCCCGGCACGTCGACGAAGCCGAGCACGGCGCCGTCCGGCGCCGGCAGATAGGCGAAGCCGAGATCGATGGAAATGCCGCGCGCTTTTTCTTCCTTGAGCCGGTCGGTATCGACCCCGGTCAGCGCGCGCACCAGCGAGGTCTTGCCGTGATCGATGTGGCCGGCGGTTCCGACGATCATGGTGCCGGCTCCGGCAACGGCGCGGCGGCTTGGCGCTCGGCGTCGGCGATTTGCCCGGGCGTCAGCACGGCGCGCGCGGCTTGAAAGAACTGTCCCGCCAGCGGGCTGCCACAGGCGCGGGCGCGCAACAGCCAGACGCACGCTTCGAGCGCATCGCGCTTGACGCCGGAGCCGAGATGGAACGCCGCGCCCAGCATGGCCTGGCCGTCGGCGTCGCCGCGTTCGGCGCCGCGCCGCCACCAATAGACCGCCTTCCCCGGATCGCGTTCGACGCCGAGCGCGTTGTGGAAAATCATGCCGAGCCGCGTCATCGCGGCGGCGATGCCGTGCGCGGCGGCGCGTTCGGCGAATTCGCGCGCAGCGACGTAATCCGGCGCGGCGACTTCGCCTTCGAGCAGCATCCAGCTCAGCATGTCCTGGGCGGCACCGTCGTCCTGTTCGGCGGCGGCGCGATAAAGCTCGAGCGCCCGCACATAATCTTGTTCGACGCCTTCGCCCTTGAAGTAGAGCGCGGCGCAATTGCGCTGGCCGACGGCATCGCCGGCGGCGGCGGCCAGCGATAGCCATTGCGCCGCGAGCTCGGGATCGCGTTCGACACCGAGGCCGTCGCTGAAGCATGCGCCGACATTATTCTGCGCCCGGGCCACACCGGCCTGGGCGAGCGGCGCCCAGATTTCCAGCGCCCGCGCATAGTCGCCGCGGCTCGACGCCTCGTAGGCCTCGGCCATGCGGTCGGCGACGGTGGCGTCATCGCTCGGCGGCGCCTTTTTTGCCAGAGCCTCAAGCCAGCGCATCGGCGCCCTCCACGACAACGAGCGTGGCGAGATTGGCGACGAAGGCTTTTTCGTCTTCCAGGCAGCGCAGGTCGAGGACCACTGCGCCGTTTTCGATCCGTCCGACCACCGGGATCGCAAGGATGCGGAGCGCCATCGACAATGCGGTGAGCTGTCGGCCGCCCTTCTTGGCGGCGCGCGGCCTGATGGCGAGGCCGGCGCTCGGCACCGTTTCCATCGGCAGCGCGCCGGAGCCGATCTGGCTCGCGCAGGGTGCAACTGCCACGTCGAAGCCGTCGCCGATTTTGGCGGCGATGACCGGCAGCAATCGCCGTGCCGCAGCCTCGATTTCTTTTTTAGGCCGCGCCAGCAGACGCAGTGTCGGCAGGCGTTCCGCGACCCGATCCGGATCGCGATAGAGCCGCAGCGTCGCTTCCAGCGCGGCGAGGCGGATTTTGTCGATGCGCAAGGCCCGCTTCATCGGGTTATTCTTGATGCGCGTGATCAAATCTTTGCGGCCGACGATGAAGCCGGCCTGCGGGCCGCCCAAAAGCTTGTCGCCGGAGAAGGTGACGAGATCGGCGCCGGCTAAGACGGCTTCCTTGACCGTCGGCTCGTGGGCCAGCCCGTAACGGGCGAGGTCGATCAGCGTGCCGGAGCCGAGGTCGTTGACCAGCGACACTTTGCGCTCGCGCGCCAGCGGGGCAAGGTCGCGCGCCAAAACCTCCTTGGTAAAACCCTCGATGCGATAGTTCGAGGTGTGGACTTTCAGCATGAGCCCGGTCTTCGGTCCGATGGCTCCGACATAATCCTTCTTGTGGGTGCGGTTGGTAGTACCGATTTCGACCAGTTTGGCGCCGGCGCGGCTCATGATCTCGGGCATGCGGAAGGCGCCGCCGATTTCGATCAGTTCGCCGCGCGACACTATCGCCTCGCGGCCCTTGGCCAGCGTGTTGAGCACGAGCAAAACTGCGGCGGCGTTGTTGTTGACCACGGTGGCGTCCTCGGCGCCCGTCAATTCGCACAACAGATCGCGGATCAGGTCATCGCGGTCGCCGCGATGACCGGCGCCGAGGTCGAATTCGAGCGCAACGGCGTTACGCATCGCCACCTGCGCTGCCTCGATCGCGGCTTCCGCCCACAGCGCGCGGCCGAGATTGGTGTGCAGCACGGTGCCGGTGAGATTGAACACAGGCCGTAGATTGGGTCGCTGCGCGATCTCGAGCCGCGTCAGCGCCGCCGCAGCGACATGCTCCGAGCCTCCGGGCGCGACGCCATTGACGCGCGCCGCGGCAAGCGTCTCGCGCACGGCGGTGACGACGGCAGAACGGCCAAACCGGGACGCGGCGTTCGCCGCCACGGCCGTGCGCAACACCTCGTCGACCGAGGGCAGCTTGCGCAACGCGGCGGATTCGGCTTTTGCCATTTGCGCCTCAATAACCGAGCAGGAACGGATTGACGGCGCCGCGCCGATAGCCGGTCTCCCGCAGCAGAATATCGAGCCCCAAACTGGCGACATCGTCGGCTACGGGCTCGAGCTGAGGGTTTTTGTGCTGGTGCAAAATTTTCACATAGCCGTGGCAATTTTCGCAGGTCTCCGCCTTGATGGTATCCGGTCCGCTGTCGAGTTCCTCGTAGGCGATGCCCTTGGTGGATTCGCAGAGCACGCATTTGATGCGCACCACGTGCCATTGCGTGGCGCACAGCGAGCAGGTGCAGAACCGCGTGCCGTGGGCGCCCTTCCAGCCGACGATCGCGGACGCCACCGGCGCGCCGCCACAGGCCGGGCAGACGCCGTCGCCGATCGGCACCAGCGCAGCCGGATCGAGCCGCGCCGCAAGCCGGGCGAAATGCACCTGCAGGGCGGCGGCGATGTAAACGTGATCAGCTAGTGTTTCGATCGGAATGGCATCCGCCAGCACCGCGCGCACCATGCCGTCGAGCGCAGCGGCATCGGCGTCGCGGGCGCGCTCGATCGCCGCGCGGGCATTGCCCGGCATGTCGATGGTGGCGGCCAAGGGCAAGAGCCGGTCCAGCGTCGCATCGAGCGCGGCGTCGACGGTGAAACGGGCGCGGTCAAGCGGCGGCATGGCGTGCTCGTGCGCCCTTTCGCGCGTGTCATCGGCCGGCAGATCGGGCTCTGGCAGGTCCTTTTGGATGCGATGCTGGCATTCGCTGATCGCGGCGAGGAAAAGCAGATAAGGTCCGAGCTGATGGCCTTCGGCCAGCGTGCGAAAGCGCAGCGAGCGTGTGGCAAATAACGTGAGCGGATCGGGCAGGCGCACGAATGGCGGCGCTGCGATCTCCCCGATTGGGATCGGATCGTGCCGAGGCGCGCCGGCCTTACTCATTTGCTACCTCACGAACCGCACGGGCCACGTGACAGACCGGTGAACGACGCCCGTTGCCGCCGGGCGCCGGCCGTTCAGCTACTTTTCTTACCACCAACCAGTTCGCGAAGCCACTTGCGATGGTGCCGCCACGCCCAGCCGCCGGTGACCTGGCCGCGGGTCATGGCGCCGATGGTGCCGCGCACCCAGATCGCGGCATAAACGTGCACGATCCAGACGCAGATGATGATGACTGCTGCCATGGAATGGACCAGCACGGCGATACGCTTTTGCTCGATGGCGGTGTAGCCGTAGAAATACTGGTCCCACATCACCAGGCCACTACTGATCAGCACGATGATCAGGATCGACATCAGCCAAAACACCGCCTTCTGTCCGGCATTGTATTTGCCGACCTCGGGCAGTCTCTCCTCGTGCCCGGTGATCACGTCGTGCAGCCGCGCCAGCCAGGTGCCGTCTTCGGCCTTCCACAGATTGGCCCGCCAGAACCGGATGAACAGACCGGCGAAGCTGAAGAACAGCACCACGCCGATCCAGGGATGGATCGCCCGCGTCCACTGCCCGCCGCCGAACAGATCGGTGAGGAAGAACAGCCACGGACTGAACAGCGCCAGGCCGGACAGCGCCAGCAGCACCAGGCAGGTTGCCGTGATCCAGTGGTTGACGCGCGCGCCGGCCGTATAGCGGTCGACGGTGACCGGATCGCCCGGATGGACGCTGTCGCCCGGCTCGACATCATACGCCGTCATGGCCGGCCACTCCCTGCCAATCGCTTGGCGGCTTCTTCATCCTCGGGCGAGACCTTATTGGGGCCTTCGACGATATGATGGACGAAGCCGATTGCGGCCATGAGGCCCATCGCGGCCAGTCCAAGATATTTGGTCGCGGTGCCCTTCCACAATTGCACGATCGGGCTGATGCGCGGATTGTTGGGAAGGTTGGCGTAGATTTCCGGCTTGTCGGCGTGATGCAGCACATACATCACGTGGGTGCCGCTGACGCCCGGCGGATCGTACAGGCCCGCGTTCGCAAAACCGCGAGATTTCAGATCCTTGATGCGGTCGGCGGCGTGCTTGTTCATCTCCTCCTTGGTGCCGAAGGTGATGGCATGTGTCGGGCAGGCCTTGGCGCAAGCCGGACCCTGGCCGACGGCGACGCGATCGGAGCACAGCGTGCATTTATAGGCCTTGTTATCGACCTTCGAGATGCGCGGGATGTTGAACGGGCAGCCGCGCACGCAATAACCGCAGCCGATGCAGTTCTCGTGCACGAAGTCGACGATGCCATTGGAGTACTGCACGATGGCGCCGGGCGCCGGGCAGGCCTTGAGGCAGCCCGGGTCCTCGCAATGCATGCAGCCGTCCTTGCGGATCAGCCATTCGAGATTATTCGTGTCCGGGTTCACCCACTCAGTGAACCGCATCAGCGTGAACATTTCCGGCGTCAGATCGGCCGGGTTGTCGTAGGACCCGGCGAAGGTGCCGATGTCGGCGCGCTTGTCGTTCCATTCCAGGCATGCCGCCTGGCAGGCCTTGCAGCCGATGCATTTCGACACGTCGATCAGCTTGGCCACGGGCGTGAGCTGACGCGCCGGCGGCGGCACCGATGAGGCCGAGCGGCGCACCAGATCGGCGTCGCTCAGGGTAGTCGTCGGGTTCACCGTATTCGGGTTGGGAAGCTCGAATTCGAATGGTACGAATGCCATGGCTTCCTCCCTACGCCACCGGCCCGGACGGGATGGACTCGATGTCGACAAGGAACGCCTTGAACTCAGGCGTCTCGGCATTGGCGTCGCCGACATAGGGGGTGAGCGAATTGGGCCCAAAGCCCTTGCGGGCGCGACCCATAAAGCCCCAGTGCAGCGGGATGCCGACGACATGGACGGTCTTGCCGTCGCAGATCATCGGCTTGATGCGTTTGGTCACGTAAACCTTGGCTTTTACCGAGCCGCGCTTCGACCAGACGCGGACCCAGCCGCCATTGGCAATGTTCTTCTCCTTGGCCAGTTCTTCGCTGATCTCGACGAAGAATTCCGGCTGCAGCGAAGCATTGATCTGGCTGTGCTTGGTCCAATAATGGAAATGCTCGGTGAGCCGGTAGGAGGTCGCCGCGTAGGGGAACTCCTTGGCGTCGCCGAACTGCTCCATGTCGCCTTTGAACACGCGCGCCACCGGATTGCCCCTGATCTTTGGATTGATCGGATTGGCAATCGGCGATTCAAACGGCTCGTAGTGCACGGGGAACGGCCCTTCCCGCAACAGTGTGCGCCCGAACAACCGCCCGGTCCCTTCGGCGTTCATGATGAACGGGCCGACCACCTCCGGCTTGGCGTTCGGCGCAATGTCGGGCACGTCGTCACTGACCCACATCGTGCCGTTCCACTCCATGAGCTTGCGGCTCGGATCCCACGGCTTGCCGGAAAGGTCCGCCGACGCTCGATTATAAATAATGCGGCGGTTGACCGGCCACGACCACGCCCATTTCGAGAACGTGCCGAGACCGGCGGGGTCGCTGTTGTCGCGGCGGGCCATATTGTTGCCCGCCTCGTTGAAGCAGCCGGAATAGATCCAACAGCCGCTAGCGGTCGTGCCGTCGTCGCGTAGCGCGGCGAAGCTGACGAGTTGCTTGCCCTTCTGCAGGATCATCTTGGTCGCGTCGTTCGGATCGGGCACGTCTTCGAGCGCCGAGCCGTTGAGCTCGCGGGCCAGTTCTTCCGGCGTCGGATCGCCCGGGTCCTTGTAGTTCCAGGTCAGGTTGACGATCGGATCCGGGAACGCGCCGCCTTCTTTCTGGTAGAGCGCTTTGAGGCGCTGGCCGAGCTGGGCCATGATCCAGATGTCGTGCTTGGCCTCGCCCGGCGGCGTGCCGCCGGCCCAGTGCCATTGCAGCCAGCGTCCGGAATTGACCAACGAGCCGGTATCTTCGGCAAAGCAGGTGGACGGAAGCTGGATGACTTCGGTCTGGATCGATGCGGTATCGACGTCGTTGAATTCGCCGTGGTTCTCCCAGAACCGCCCAGTCTCGGTGTCGAGCGGATCCATGATGACGAGCCATTTCAGCTTCGACAAAGCCGTCGTCAGCTTTTTCCGGTTGGGGAATGCCAACAGCGGATTGAAGCCTTGGCAGAAGTAGCCGTTCATCTTGCCCTGGAACATCAGCTCGAAGGCGCGCAAGATGTCGTAGGCTGGCACGTCGAGCTTCGGCAGCCAGTCGTAAGCCCAGTTGTTGTCGACGGTGGCGGCAGCGCCCCACATCGACTTCTGGAAGCTGACGAAGAACTTCTTGTAGTTCTGCCAGTAGCTGGTCTGGTCCGGCCGCAGCGGCTTGAAGCCGCGGGTCGACATGTATTTGTCGAGGCTGTCCTCCTTGTCGAGCGGAATGTTCAGATAGCCCGGGATCAGATGCGACATCAGTCCGAGGTCGGTCAGGCCTTGGATGTTGGAGTGACCGCGCAACGCGTTCATGCCGCCGCCACGGCAGCCGACATTGCCCAGGATGAGCTGCAGCATCGCCATGGTACGGATATTCTCCGTGCCCTTGGAATGCTGGGTCCAGCCGAGCGCGTACATCGACATCATGAACTTATCTTTGGCCGACGTCTCGGCGATCATCGCCGCCACCTTGAGGAACTTGTCCTTCGGCGTGCCGCAGATGCGCTCGACCATTTCCGGCGTGTAAGGCGCGATAGTCTTTTTCAGCAGATTCCACACGCAGCGCGGATTCTGCAGCGTGTCATCGGAGAGGACATAGCCGTCCGGCCCGATCTGGTAATCCCAGGTCGAGCGGTCGTAATCGCGCTTGGTTTCGTCGTAGCCGGTGAACAGGCCGTCTTGGTAATCAAAACCTTCCTTCACCAGGTAGGTCGCGTTCGTGAAGTTCTTGCAGTACTCCCACTGCACCCTGTCGTTCTGGATGCAGTAGTTGATCAGCCCGTTGAGGAACGCGATGTCGGTGCCCTGGCGGATCGGGGCATAGTAGTCGGCGACCGACGCCGAGCGCGTATAGCGCGGATCGACGACGATCAGCTTGGCGCCACGATTGGCTTTCGCCTCCGTGACCCATTTGAATCCGCACGGATGCGCCTCGGCGGCGTTGCCACCCATGATAACGACGAGATCCGTGTTCTTTATATCGGTCCACGAATTCGTCATCGCTCCGCGACCAAACGTTGGGCCCAAACTGGACACCGTGGGGCCGTGTCAGACCCGCGCTTGGTTGTCGAATACGAGCATTCCGGCGCTGCGCACGACTCTGTAGGTCGCCCAGGCCGTTTCGTTGGTGGTTGCCGAGGCCGCGAGGAAGCCGGTGGAGATCCACCGATTCACCGTGGTGCCGTCGGCGTTCTTGGCGATGAAGTTTTTGTCGCGATCGTCCTTCATCAGGCGCGCGATGCGGTCGAGCGCATAATCCCAGGTAACGCGCTCGAACTTGTCGGAGCCGGGCTTGCGCACCATCGGGTATTTCAGGCGCGTTTCGGCATGGACCATATCGAGCAACGCCGCGCCCTTCGGGCACAGCGTGCCGCGATTGGTCGGATGGTCGACGTCGCCTTCGATGTGGATGATGTCAGCCTGCTCACCCTTCGCAAGGTTGCCCTTGGAATACATGATGATGCCGCAGGCGACGGAACAATAGGTGCAGGTGTTGCGGGTTTCGGTCGTGCCGATGAGCTTGAAGGGCCGTATAGCCACGGCGTATGCGGCTTCGACGCCTCCAAATCCAAGCGCTCCGATGGTGGTGCCTGCAAGACCCGCGCTGGCGCCCGCCAAGAACCGGCGCCGCGAGAGTTCCATATTCAAGGTCGTCTCCTCAGACGTTTGCCCCCTACGGGGGACATTCCTGCCGCCCTCTATCGGCCGATAGAGGGCGTCGATGAATGTTACGCAGACCAATGTATTGAAGCGTATTTTTGAATGATAACAGTGTCAAACAATGCCAGTTCCTCGGCGATCGTTTGTGCGGCGCAATATAACACTGGAACGGGCTTGAAAGTGTTCAGCTTTTCGACGCAACCGATGGTTATTCCCGGCAATGCGACAAAATAATTCGGTGCGGGACGCAAGCGAAGCCGCATTGGCGTTGATTGGGACGGTGGTCCAGCGCAGAATGTATTTGTCGTGACGTTCCGCTTGGCTCCCGAGGTTCGGGGCACATTGCGTTTGAAAGCAGTCGCCGCGCTGACCTGCGCGGGGGCTGTTTTTTGTTTTGCGATGCAGCCGGCGGGCGCCACGGCCGCCGAATTGCAGCGCTGGAGCGGCGGCGGACAATCGGCATTTTCGCTGCCGACGATCGGTGGTGCTGCCGCGGTGCTCGAAGCGGCGCGCGGCCACGCCGTGCTGGTTCACTTCTTCGCGACTTGGTGCGAGCCGTGCCGCGAGGAATTGCCGGCTCTCAATCGCCTGGCTGCGCGTGCCGGCGGCAGCGTGACGGTGCTGGCGATTGCGGTCGCCGACGCCGACCGGAGCGTGCAGCGTTTCTTCGTAACCACACCAGTCGATTTCCCCATCCTGCTTGATCGCGATCGCGCCGTCGCCAAGGCGTGGAACGTCGCGACACTGCCAACCACTTTCGTTCTCGACGCGAGCTTGCAGCCAAAATTCGTCGTCGAATCCGATTTCGCCTGGGACACCATCGATCCCGGCAAGCTCTCGTCCGCGCTGGACGCGGCCGGCTCCACGTCGATCAAAGATGCCAGCAACCGATAGTTTGGGAGGATGACCATGCACAGACGCGAATTTCTCAAAGCCGGCGTAGCGCTGACGTTTGCCGCGGAATGGCCGACGCTCGCCCACGCCGACGTGAACTTCGACCCGACGCCCGGCACCTGGCGCAACTTTCAGATCACGACGCGGCTCGAGATCGCCAAGCCCGCCGGCGTCAGCCAGGCCTGGATCCCGCTGCCGTCGGTCAATCAGAAAGATTGGATCAAATCGAGCGACAGCCAATGGACCACCAACGGCAAGGCGGTGCTGGCGCGCGATCTCCATTACGGCGCCGAGATGTTGCACGTCGCCTGGGCGGCAAACGAAGAGGCGCCGGTGGTCGAAGTTGCCAGCAGGATTGCGACGCAAGACCGCGCCGTCGATCTGACCAAGCCGGGCAAGCCCGCGATCGATCTCACGTCGGCCGACCGCAAATTCAATACCATGGGCACCGAGCTCATTCCGGTCGACGGCATCGTCAAGCAGACCTCGGACAAGATCACCGCTGGTAAGACGAACGAGATCGAGAAGGTGCACGCCATTTACGAATGGATCGTCGAGAACACCTTCCGCGACGCCAAAGTGCGCGGCTGCGGCATCGGCGATATTGCCTCGATGCTCAAAACCGGCAATCTCGGCGGCAAGTGCGCCGATCTCAATGCGCTGTTCGTCGGCCTCGTTCGCGCCGCCGGCATTCCGGCGCGCGACGTCTATGGCATCCGCGTTGCGCCGTCGAAGTTCGGCTACAAGTCGCTCGGCGCCGGTACCGAAGTCATCACCAAGGCGCAGCATTGCCGCGCCGAAGTATTCCTTAACGGCTACGGCTGGGTGGCGACCGATCCCGCCGACGTGCGCAAGGTCGTGCTCGAGGAGCCGCCCACCAATCTCGCCATCGACGACCCGAAGGTCGCCGCCGCCCGCAAAACCTTGTTCGGCGCCTGGGAGGGCAATTGGCTCGCCTATAATTTTGCCCACGACGTGGCGCTGCCTGGCTCGAGCGGGCCGAAGGTCGCGTTCCTGATGTATCCGCAGGGCGAGACCGGCAATACGCGGCTCGATTGCCTCGATGCGGATAACTTCAAATACACCATCAAGTCGAAGGAACTGACCGCGGCGTGACTGGGACCTTTTCACTGATGCGAGGGTTTTTCATCGGGTCTCACCTTGGAGATTGCGATGAAACCTTTCTGGATTGTACCGCTCTTCGCCGGCGCGATGCTGGCTGCGGCACCTATGATGTCGTCCGCGCAGGACAATCCGAAGCCGGCCGCGACGTCGCAGGACAAGACCGCCGCCGCGACCGATCCGGACGCTGCGCAGAATCAACCTTTCATGGCGACGGGATTGGATCTCAAAGGGCCGCCGCGACAGTTTCCGGCCGACCAGACGCCCGAATAGCGTCTAGTCACATCTCCCGGTCGCGCCCATGCTGACGCGACCGATGGCCTCGAACCCTGAAACTGTGCTCGACCTGCGCGGCCTGCGCTGCCCGCAGCCGGTGTTGCGCGCCAAGAAGGCACTGCGCGCTATTCCGGTCGGCGGCACGCTAGTGCTCGAATGCACCGATCCGTTGACCGTGATCGATGTCCCCGCATTCACCAATCAGACCGGCCACACGCTCAGCGCCCAGACGCGCGACGACGAGGTCTACATTTTCAAGATCGTGAAGCGGCGATGACCCCCATCTATTTCGACTACAACGCCACCACGCCGGTCGATCCAGCGGTGCTCGAGGCCATGCTGCCTTATCTGCAGGGCGAGTTCGGCAATCCGTCGTCGGCGCACGGTCTGGGCAACCGCGCTCACGACGCCATTGAATCCGCGCGTGCCGAGGTCGCCACCCTGATCGGCGCCGCGCCCGACGAGATCATTTTTACCAGTGGCGGCACCGAAGCGAGCAACTTCGCCATTCGCGGCGCGGCGCGCATCGACGAAAAGCGCCGCGACGTCGTCACCAGCACGATAGAACATCCGGCGACCGAGGTGTGCTGCGCGTACTTGGAAGGCGAGGGGCACAAGGTCACGCGGGTGCCCGCGCAAGCGGATGGCCTTATCGATCCCGCGCGTGTCGCCGCTGCGATCGACGATAAGACGGGGCTGGTGACGATCATTCACGCGCAGAATGAAATCGGCACCATTCAACCGATCGCCGAAATCGCCGCGGCGGCGCGGTGCCGCGGCGCGCTGGTCCATGTCGATTCAGCGCAATCGGTCGGCAAGATCGCGGTCGACGTCGAGGAACTCGGCGCCGACCTGCTTTCGATCGCCGGTCACAAGCTTTACGCGCCGAAAGGCGTTGGCGTCCTCTACATCCGTCGCGGGATCGCTTTACCGCCGCTCCTCCTCGGCGCCGGCCAGGAACGCGGCCGCAGACCCGGCACCGAGAACGTGCCGTACATTGTCGCGCTCGGCGCAGCCTGCCGTATCGCCGGCGCGCTGCTGGAGCGCGAAGCGACGCGGCTCTCCACCTTGGTCGGCGAACTGTTTGACGCGCTCGAGCGCGACATTCCGGGAATCGTGCTGGTCGGGCACCCGACGCGACGGTTGCCGAACACGCTCAACGTGCTGTTTCCCAATGTGTCCGGCCGCAAAATCTTGGAACAATGTCCGCGCGTCATGGCCTCCACCGGTTCGGCCTGCCACGCCGACAGCGAGAAGCCGTCCGCCATTTTGACCGCGCTGGGCATTGCGCACGATAGGGCACTCGGCGCGGTGCGGCTGTCGCTCGGCCGCGGCACCAAGCAAGACGATATTGCGGCTGCGGCGCGGGCACTCGCCGAAGCATGGCAGCGCGTGGCGCGCGAGCCGGCCGTCGCGGCAGCCGAATAAGGGAAGACGCCGATGAATGTCCCCGTGGTGCGATTGACCAGCCTGGCTCACGGCGGCGGCTGCGGCTGCAAGCTGGCGCCGTCGGTGCTCCAGGAACTCCTGGCCGATCAGCCGCTGATTGCGCCGTACCGGCAATTGCTGGTTGGCACCGAGACGCCCGACGACGCCGCGGTGTGGCAGCTCGACGACGGCACCTGCGTGATCGCGACCACGGATTTTTTCATGCCGGTGGTCGACGACCCTTACGACTTCGGCCGCATCGCCGCCACCAACGCCATCTCCGACGTCTATGCCATGGGCGGCAAGCCGATCATGGCGCTGGCGATCCTCGGCATTCCGGTCGACAAGATCGCGCCGGAGACCGTGCGCGAAATCCTCAAAGGCGGCAGTGCGGTGTGCGCAACCGCTGGCATTCCGGTCGCCGGCGGCCATTCGATCGATTCGCCCGAGCCGATCTACGGCCTCGCCGTCATCGGCATCTGCAAGACCGAAGATGTGCGCCGCAAATCCGACGCCAAGCCCGGCGACGCCATCATCCTCACAAAACCGCTCGGCGTCGGCATTTATTCCGCCGCGATCAAAAAGGGCGTGCTGCCGGCTGCGGGCTATGCCGAGATGATCGCGACGACGACGCTGCTCAACCGGGTCGGCGCCGACCTGGCAAAAGATGCCGCCGTGCACGCCATCACCGACGTCACCGGCTTTGGGCTTTTAGGACATGGTCTGGAGATGGCGCGCAGCTCCGGTCTCACGTTGGTCATTCGCTCGGGCGATCTGCCGCTGTTGTCGGAGGCGGCAAGCTTCGCGCAACAAGGCGCAGTCACCGGCGCGTCGCTGCGCAATTGGGCGAGCTACGGCCACGACGTGACGCTGCCCGAAGGTTTAGCGGACTGGCAACGTCATCTGCTCACCGATCCGCAAACCTCCGGCGGGTTGTTGGTGTCCTGCGCACCGGAACGCGCCGACGCCATCGTGCAAACGATCGTCGCCGTCGGTTGTCCGGCCGCACGCGTGATCGGCACCGCGGAGGCCGGCCCAGCCGGCATCCGTGTGATCGTCTAGTGCGCAGCACCGGACGAATGCGGATAGAGCGCCTGATGGATCAGCCGGCCGAGCGCGGCAATCTGATAGGGTTTGCGTAGCACCGGAAATTCCGGCTCGCTGTCGAACGCTCGCGTGTAGCCGGTGGTCAGCACGATCGGAATGCCGCCGTAGCGATCGGTGACCTTACGCGCCAGCGCTAGCCCATCGAGCTGGCCGGGCAGCGCGACGTCGGTGAAGACCAGATTGACCATCTGTCCCGAGGCCAGCACGTCGAGGGCTTCCGTCGCCGATTCCACGGCGATGGTTTTGTAGCCGAGCTGCTCCAACAGTGACACCGCGACGTTTTTCACATCTTTATTGTCTTCGACCACGAGGATGGTTCGCAGGTCGGCAGCCATGTAGCGCGAAGTGTCTTCGGGCGACGGCGCGGCGATCGGTGCGTCGCTGCGCGGCAGATAGATCGTGACCTTGGTGCCGTGGCCGATTTCGCTCGTGATCTGCACCGTGCCGCCGGAGCGGTGCGCCAGGCCGTAAACCTGGGACAGGCCGAGGCCGGTGCCCTTGTCCGGCCCTTTGGTGGTGAAGAACGGCTCGACCACGCGCGGCAACAGATCGGCCGGAATGCCGCATCCGGTATCGGCGACGGTGAGCGCGACGTAGTCGCCGGCGGCCTCGCTCGGCGCGTCGTGCGCGTTCAACGAAACGTTCTGCGCCGCAATAGCTATGCGGCCACCGTCAGGCATGGCATCGCGGGCATTGACCGCGAGATTGACCAGCGCCAGTTCGAGCTCGGATTTGTCGACGCAGACCGGCCAGGTCGCGGCGGGAACGTCGATCAGGAATTCGATATTGACGTGCATGGTGCCGGCCAGCACGTCGCGAATGGCGGCAACCGTATCGGCAAGGCTGATCACGGTCGGATTGAGCGGCAAGGTGCGCGAGAACGCCAGCAATTGCCGCGTCAAGTTCTCGCCGCGGGTCGCCGCCATTTCGATGGCCTGCAAGGCGCGGATGTCGCGCGTCTCGCTCAAGCGCTTTTTCAGGCTTTGCGCGTGCCCGCTGACGATCATCAAAAGATTGTTGAAGTCGTGGGCGACGCCGCCCGTCAGTTGGCCGATCGCCTCCATTTTCTGTAAATGCGCGGCCTGCCGCTGCGCCTGCTGCAGGGCGGCGGCGGATTCTTTTTCCGCAGTGACGTGCCGGCCGGCGACGTAGATCAGCCCGTTGTCCTCGGTCATGGTCCAGTGCAGCCAGCGCCAGGTGCCGTCCTTGTGGCGGAACCGGTTCTCCATCCGCACGGTCGGCACGCCTTGCGCCAGCTGCTTGCGGCCCGCTTCGGAATGGGCGCCGTCGTCGGGATGGCGCAATTCGCTGACATGCATCGCCTTGATCTCGTCCTCGGTCCAGCCGAGGAGCCGGCTCCAGGCCGGATTCATGCTGAGGACATAGCCCTCGAAATTCGACACCCCGAGCAGATCCTCGGAAACGTTCCAGATGCGATCGCGCTCCAGCGTCCGCCTTTCGACCTCCTGCTCGAGCTTTGCGCTGAGCTCGCGCAACTCGCCCTCGATGCGGTCGCGCTCATGTTCGGCCTGTTTGCGCGCGGTGATGTCGCGGGCGATCTTCGAGGCGCCGACGATGGTGCCGTGCGCGTCCCTGACCGGCGAGACGCTGAGCGAAACCGGAAGGCGGCTGCCGTCCTTGCGCTGCCGGATCGTCTCGTAGTGGTCGAGGCTGTCGCCGCGGCGGATGCGCTCGAGGATTTTCGGCTCCTCGTCGTGCAGCTCCTCGGGGATGAGAATAGTGATCGACTTGCCGATGACCTCCTCGGCCGCGTAGCCGAACAGGTTCTCGGCGGCGCGGTTCCAGCTGACGATGATGCCGTTGAGGTCCTTGCTGACGATCGCGTCGCCGGACGATTCGACGATGCTGGCGAGCTGCTCGCGCGCCTGCACCGCGCGGCTCTGCTCGGTGATGTCGAGCAGCGACGCGATCCAGCCGTCGACCTTGCCCGCCGCATCGGTTTCCGGCCGGTAGGCGATGTGCAGGCGGCGCGGCCCGACCTCAGGGAAGTCGATCTCGCAATCGAATTCCGTCGCTTCGCCCGCCAGCACCTTTTCGATGTGCGGCCGCAGTGTGTTGAAGCCCTTGTCGCCGATCGCCTCGGCGATGGTCTTGCCGATGATCGCTTCGCGCCGGACGCCGACCAGCTGCGCATAGGCCTGGCTGACGAAACGATAGTGCAGGTCGCGGCTGCAGCGCACCAGCATGAACGGCGTGCGGTTGATCACCGATTGCAATTCGGCCTCGCTGGCGCGCAGCGCTTCTTCGATGCGCTTGCGTTCGGTCAAGGCTTGAAAGCTGCACACTGCGCCTTGCAGCCGGCCCGATCTGCTCTTGAGCGGGGCGACGTTCATCAGCACCGGTACCCGCGTCCCCTCGGGTTGCTCGATGATGACTTCGGCGCCGACGATCGGCTGACCGGTGCGCAACACGGTGGCGACCGGCGTTGCGCCAAAGGGGAGTGGAGCGCCGTCGGCCTGATAGCGCCGAAAACCGGAGCCATGTTGCTCTTTCGGATCGCCGAGCCGGGGCGCCCGGCCCCACAGCTCGACGGCGCGGCGGTTGTAACGAACCAGGACGCCTTCGGCCGTGCACACACAAAGCCCCGTCGGAATCGCGTCCAACGCTGCCTGATCGAGATCGATAAAGACGTCGATGCCGGACTGTGCCGCGGCCGCCTTCGGGCGCTGACCACGCATTCTGGTTTCCCCCACAGCGCGCAACGCGGGGCCCGCTGACAGGTTCCGCTTGGTCCGGCTTTTTTTCTTTTTTTTCCTTTTCACCGGCACGGCGATCGTCACGGTGGGATGCTCAAAGGTTAACGACCGCGACAAAGGCCGGCGGCTCGTGGCAGCGGAGGCGGGTGCGGCAAGCGTTCAAACGGCGGTCGGCGAGCATGCCGTGTGCTGCGAGAGACGCGGGGCGTGCGGCTCAATTGACGTTCTGATTGAAGTAGGAGGCGCCCCAGATCACCACCACCCAGATCGCTAGCATGAAACCGATGCAAAGGGCTGCGAGCATTTCCAATTCCTTCCCTGTCGAAATCTTGGTTTTGCGTATTTTACGACAAGTCGGGCCGGCGAACCATCCCGATCCAACCTGGTCGGGGAGGGGCATTTCACACGATGTCGATCCGGCTAAAAGCGAATTTTTAGGCAAAATAGATGGCGTAGAGCACCGCAAAAGCAACGATCGCCGCGGCAATGCCGATGCCAAGCACGTAGCGCACATTATGCCCGGTTACGCCCTGGCGCGCTTGTTGAGTCGGCACCACGGTGCGCGGCTCGCTGTGATGTTGCTCGGATACGGGGCGCTCCTGAGAAGAGCTCATGGACATTCTCGCTTTGTTGCCGCCTTGTCGTCAACGAATAGGCACGATGCGAGTTCCCAAAACGGCGCGGGGACGGGCGCGTGGCCCGTTCCCGCAGCAAGCGTGTACCGCGCGCGACTTAGGCTGCCTTGTCTTGCGACTTCAGCCAGTCGTCGACGTCCTTGCGCACCATATCTTTGGCCAAGCCATAACGCTGCTCGATCTTGCCTTCGAGCTGGTCGCGCTTGCCGTTGATTTGTGTGAGATCGTCGTCGGTGAGCTGACCCCACTTCTCCTTGATCTTGCCTTTGGTCTGCTTCCAGTTTCCTTCAATGCGGTTCCAATCCATCGTCATCTCCACACTTTATTGGTGTCGGATCGATAACGTTGGACGTACCGGAGGGTTCCGGCGACGGCGACGACCGCCTTCTTGACTTGACCGCGGCTACGCCTTCAGGATTTGCTCGGCATGAGGGCACAGCAAAAGGACCGGCGCGACACCAATCCGGCATTCGGCGGCCGCAAGCTCAAGCTCGGCACCTTTCAGACCAATCTCGATTCCGGCTGCGTCATGTCCGATCTCGACGGCCGGCTCGAGATCACCTGGCCCAACACGGTGACGCTGGCCAAGCTCGCCGATGACATGGACTTCGAAGCGCTGGTGCCGGTGGCACGCTGGCGCGGCTTTGGCGGCGCGACCGACCCGCAAGGTCCGGGATTCGAGACCTATACCTGGGCGGCCGGCATCGCCGGCGCGACGCAGGCCGCCGGCGTGATCTCGACCTCGCACGTCGCGCTCAACCACCCGATCATCGCCGCCAAGCAATCCACCGTCATCGATCACATTTCCAATGGCCGCTATACGCTCAACGTGGTCAACGGCTGGAATTTTCCAGAAATGGAAATGTTCGGCATTGCGCTGCTCAACCACGAGGACCGCTACGCCTGCGCCGAAGAATGGCTCGGCATCGTCAAGCGGCTGTGGACCGAGGACGAACGCTTCGATCACGAAGGTCGCTTCTACAAGATCAAGGGCGGCTATCTGCAGCCGAAGCCGATCCAGCATCCCTATCCGGCGATCATGAATGCCGGCTCCTCGGAGCGCGGCCGGCATTTCGCCTGCAAGCACTGCGATCTCGTCTTCACCAATCTGCGCAGCCACGATGTCGCGACCCACATCGCCCATGTCGAGGCCTATCATCGCCTCGCCCGCGAGGAATACGGCCGCGAGGTGAAAGTGTGGACCAACGCCACGGTGATCCAGGCCGAGACCGAGGCGGAGGCGCGGGCCTTCTACGATTATTACGTGCATGAGAAAGGCGACTGGGTCGCCGCCCGCAACGTCATCGACACGATGGGTGCCGAGATCAATCAGCGCGACTACCCGGAAGCGCGCCGCAAGGCCATGGCCGAGATGATGATCTCGGGCTGGGGCGGTTTTCCGCTGATCGGCACCAAGGAGCAGATCGTTGACGGGCTGACGCGGCTGTCACAGGTCGGCTTCGACGGCGTGCTGCTGTCATGGCCGCGCTATATCGCGGGCATGACCGAATTCCGCGACGTGACCTATCCGCTGCTCAAGCAGGCGGGGCTGCGCGGCTAAGCACTTGCGTTCCATTATCCTGAGGTGCGAGCGCCGCGAGCCTCGAAGGATGAACGGCCGAGGCGCCCGGGGCCGTCGCCCTTCGAGGGCCGCCTTTGGCGGCCACCTCAGGGTGACGGAATTACGTGCACGCTCTATGATCGGCACTAAGAATTGGAGGAAACGCGATGGCCGCCCTCAAGCAAAGCTACGTCCACGGCGCCAGCGAAGTGCCGCTGATCGGCGAGACCATCGGCCAGTTCTTCGATGCGGTCTGCGACAAACATGCGGCTCGGCCGGCGCTGGTCGTGCGGCACCAAAAGGTGCGGCTTACCTATGGCGAATTGCGTAACGAGGTCGACAAGCTCGCCGCCGGATTGCTGACGCTCGGCTTACAGCCCGGCGACCGCATCGGCATTTGGTCGCCGAACAATTCCGAATGGGTGCTGACGCAATTTGCGACCGCCAAAGCCGGGCTGATCCTGGTCAACATCAATCCGGCCTATCGCATCGCCGAATTGGAATACGCGCTCAACAAAGTCGGCTGCAAGGCGCTGATCCTCGCCGAGCGCTTCAAGACTTCGGACTATGTCGGCATGCTGCGCGAGCTCGCGCCCGAGCTCGGCCATGCGACGCCGGGAAAACTTGAATCGGCGCGGCTGCCGGCGCTGCGCTCGGTGGTGCTGCTCGGTGACAGTTGGCATCCCGGCACGTTCAAGTTCTCCGAGATTCTTTCCCGCGGCGGAGAGGCGGAAGCAAAGCGCATCGCCGAGCTGGCACCGATCCTGCAATTCGACGAGCCGATCAATATCCAGTTCACCTCGGGCACGACCGGCTTTCCCAAGGGCGCGACGCTGTCGCATCACAACATCCTCAACAACGGCTATTTCATCGGCGAGGCGATGCGGCTGACGCCGGAGGACCGCCTCTGCATCCCGGTGCCGCTCTATCACTGCTTCGGCATGGTTTTGGGCAATCTCGCCGCGGTGACCCACGGCGCCTGCATGGTGTTTCCCGGCGAAGGTTTCGATCCTCTGGTGACGCTCGAAACGGTCGCCGAGGAACGCTGCTCCGCGCTGCACGGCGTGCCGACCATGTTCATCGCCGAGCTCGATCATCCGGACTTTGAAAAATTTGATCTGAAATCCCTGCGCACCGGCATCATGGCCGGCTCGCCGTGCCCGATCGAGGTGATGAAGCGGTGCGTCGCCAAAATGCACCTCTCCGAGATCACCATCGCCTACGGCATGACCGAGACCTCACCGGTCAGCTTCCAAAGCTCGACCGAGGATCCGCTGGAGCGCCGCGTCTCCACAGTCGGCCGCATCCAGCCGCATCTCGAGGTGAAGATCGTCGATCTGCAGGGGCGCATCGTGCCGCCCGGCACGCCGGGAGAGCTATTGACCCGCGGCTATTCGGTGATGCTCGGCTATTGGGGCGACGAGGAGCGCAGCCGCGAGGCGATCGACGCGGCGCGCTGGATGCACACCGGCGACCTCGCCACCATCGACGGCGAAGGCTATTGCAATATCGTCGGCCGCATCAAGGACATGGTCATCCGCGGCGGTGAGAACGTCTATCCGCGTGAGATCGAGGAATTTCTCTACCGGCATCCGAAAATCCAGGACGTGCAGGTGATCGGCGTGCCGGACGACCGCTACGGTGAAGAGATTTGCGCCTGGGTCAAGCTGCGACCCGGTGTGACCGCCAACGATGAGGAAATCAAAACGTTCTGCCGCGAGCAGATCGCACACTACAAGGTGCCGCGCTACGTCAAGTTCGTCGATGCGTTCCCAATGACCGTCACCGGAAAAATCCAGAAATTCATCATGCGCGAGGAGACCATCGCCGAGCTCGGGCTGAAGGTGCAGAAGACGGCGTGAGGCGGCGCGTTACTGTCCGCTGAGCAACGCCGGATTGTCTCGCACGATATTCCGATACAGCGCGAACTGCTCGCGGGTGGCCGCATCAAGCTCGGCCGGCGACGAGCCGACCCCTTCGGTGCCGATATCGCCCAGCCGCTTGGCGACGGCCGGGTCGTGCATGGCTTGGTTGGCCGCGGCCGCGAGCTTGTCGACGATCGCCTGCGGCGTGCGGATCGGCGCGTAGAGTCCGGTCCAGAACGGCACCTCGTAGTCCAGGCCGACTTCGCGCATGGTCGGCACGTCGGGGATCGACGGCGAGCGGGCGGCGGTCGTCACCGCCAGCGCCCGCACCACGCCGTTCTGGATGTTCTTGGTTTCCGCCGGCACGCCGTCGATCATCATGACGACGCGGCCGGATATCAGGTCCGGCAGCACCGCCACGGTGCCGCGATATGGCACGTGCACGATGTCGACTTGGGCTTTCTCTTTGAACAGCTCGGTGGCGAGATGCACAGCGGTGCCGGTCCCCGACGAGCCGTAGCTGTATTTGCCGGGATTGGCTTTCAACAGCGCGATGAAGTCCGCCATGGTCTTTACCGGCAAAGTCGGAGCAACGATCATCACCGGTGCGAAACGGGCGATCAGCGAGACCGGCGCCAGATCGCGCAGCCAGTCGTAGGACAGGTCTTGGGTGACGGCGGCGTGGGTGATGCCGGTGACGGAGTGGTAGAGCAGCGTATAGCCGTCGGGGTCGGCCCGCACCACGGCGTCGGTCGCGATGGCGCCGCCGCCGCCGCCCTGGTTGATGATGGCGATCTGCTGGCCGAGAATCTCCGAAAGCTTTTCGGCGGCGATCCGCGCGGTGACGTCGATGCCGCCGCCCGGCGGAAACGGCACATACATCTTGATCGGCCGCGACGGATAATCGGCTTGGGCGCTGGCCGCGGTAACGCAGAGGGCAAGCGCCCACGCTGCCCACGCAGCGCCTTGCAGCAGTTTCCTCATCGGGCTCTCTTTTGTTTTGCGTCGCTGGAGCGCGCGGCCGATCGGCAGCGAGTATCTTGAACACACGATCGTCGTGCAAGCTTGCGTGGCGGAATAGGGCACATGCGGTGGACGCACTGCCGCGTTGATTGCCGTGCCCGGTTCGACAATGCCATAGTCGCGAGCGCTCCCAGCCGGAATCAAAAAAATGCAACGCAGCACCGAACGCATTCTGACCACCCATGTCGGCAGCCTGCCGCGGCCGGACGATCTGTTCGAGCTGATGCTGGCGCGCATGGACGGCAAGGCGATCGACGAGCAGGCCTATGCCGAACGGGTGCGCGGCGCGGTGAAGGATTGCGTGCGCCAACAGGTCGACGCCGGCCTCGACATCGTCAGCGACGGCGAGATGGCCAAGCCGAGCTTCATCACCTACGCGGCGTCGCGCTTGAGCGGTCTGGAAAAACGCGAAGGTTTTCGACCGAGCCCGTTCGCCAATACGCGCGAGACGCGCGACTTCCCCGAATATTATCAGTCCGCGGTCGCCGAGCAGGTCAGCGCCCGGCGCCGCCGCGCGCTGATGGTTTGCGCCGGGTCCATTGCGTACAAGGGCCATGCCGCGCTTAAGGCCGATCTCGAAACGCTCAAAGCGGCACTGGCGGGCGTCGGCGCGACCGAAGCTTTCGTGCCGGCGATCGCGCCATCCAATGTCGAGGCGACGACGCCGAATGAATATTATCCGACGCCGGAGTCTTATGTCTTCGCCATCGCCGAAGCAATGCGCGAGGAATACCGCGCGATCGTGGACGCCGGATTTCTGTTGCAGATCGACGATCCGTTCCTGGTGACTTATTACATCACGCAGCCGGACCTCGACATCGCCGCCTGCCGCAAATGGGCCGAATTACGCGTCGAGGCGCTCAATGCGGCGCTGTCCGGAATCCCCGCGGACCGGATTCGATTCCACACCTGCTACAGCATCAATATGGGCCCGCGCATCCACGATATGCAGCTCAAGGACATCGTCGATATCATTTTGAAAGTGCGCGCCGGCGCCTATTCATTCGAAGCGGCAAATCCGCGCCATGAGCACGAATGGGAAGACTGGCAGCGGATCAAAATACCGGACGACAAAATTCTGATCCCGGGCGTGATCACGCAATCGACCGTGCTGGTGGAGCATCCCGAACTGGTGGCGCAGCGGCTATTGCGATTTGCCTCGGTCGTGGGCCGCGAGCGCGTCATCGCCGGGGCGGATTGCGGATTCGCCTCATTCGCCGGATCGAACGAAGTGCATCCGTCGATCGTGTGGGCAAAGTTCAAGGCGCTGGTCGACGGCGCACGCCGCGCCAGTTGGCAATTATGGAAATAGTCGCCGCCCGGCAATCGGGTCGCTCAGATATCGATGGCAATGTCGCAGATCAGGCCGTCGGCGCGCCAATCGAATTTGAGCGCGCCGTTGAGCTGCTCGCAGATGCGCGTCACGACGCGAGTGCCAAAACCTTGGCGAGTCGGCGACGCGATCTGAGGTCCGCCGGATTCCACCCAGCGCAAGGCCAACCGGTTGATCGATTGCAGATGCCAGGTCAGGTCGATCCGCCCCGACGGGATCGACAGCGCGCCGTATTTGACGGCGTTGGTGGTCAGCTCATGTAGTGCCAACGCGATCGCTTGCGCCGGCTGCTGCTCCAGCATCAGGTCCGGGCCCTCGATCCGCGCGCGCGCGCCGTCTTCCGCGCAGTAGGGCGACAATTCCTCCAGCACCAGGTGGCGCAGATCGGCGCCGGCCCAGCGCGATTGCGCCAAGAGCGTATGGGCATTGGCTAAGGCGCGGAGCCGGCCTTCGATCGCGCTCTTGAGCTCGGCCGCCGTCTCGCCGTTGGTGAGATGCACCGTCGCTTGCGCCAGCGCTAGAAGATTTTTGGTGCGGTGGTCGGCCTCGCGCGCGAGCAGATTGATTTGCTCCTCGCGGCGCTTCTGCTCGGTGATATCGCGGGCGATCTTCGAAGCGCCGACGATGCGGCCGGCGTGGTCAGTGATTGGCGACACCGTAAGCGAGATCGACACCAAGGTGCCATCCTTGCGCTGGCGGACGGTCTCGAAATGATCGATGCGCTCGCCGCTGCGGATGCGTTCCAAGATCCGGGCCTCTTCGTCGCGATGCTGTTCTGGAATCAACATGGTGATCGGCTTGCCGATGACCTCTTGCTCGAGATAGCCGAACAGCCGCTCCGCGCCCTTGTTCCAGGTGGCGATCACGCCGTTGAGGTCCTTGCTGACGATGGCGTCGGCGGAGGATTCGACGATCGCGGCAAGGCGATGCGACACCCGTTCGGCGCGCTGGTGCTCGCTCATGTCGATGAGCATGTTGACGGCGCCGATGAAGACGCCGGAGGCGTCGTACAGCGGCGTCGGAAACGCCATGAACGGCACGCGGCTGCCGTCCGGCCGTTCGGCGATGGCCTGGCCGCCGCGGACTGCGCGGCGTTCCCTCAAGGTGACCGCCATGGGGCAGGCGTCATGCGGCATCGGCGTGCCGTCGGGCCAGAACAGCCGCCACGAGCCGCACCACAGATCGACATTGAGCTTTGGCCGGAGGCCCCACAGCGCGATCGCAGCTTCGTTGAAATAAGTAATCCGACCTGAGGCGTCGGTCATGTAGATGGCGGCCGGCAGCGCATTGAGAAACTCGCTAGGACGCGTTGCGTCGGGGAAATCCGGCAGCGGTTCCTTCAGCGCGATGGTCGAGGCAATGCCGGCTGTCAGCTCGGACACATCGAACCCCAGTTGCGACATTGGCTTCCCCGCAAGAATGCACCTTGACCGGCAATGCCGCCGCGCTATTTCGGTTCCGCGGAAAGATATTTATTTCCTACGCGAAATCCTAGTGAAACTGAGCTGCGCGGGGAGGGTTGTCGCAAAGCACATAACGAGCCCGCGCCGCATGCGAACTTTCTATGTTCACCGGCTCGGAGAGGGACGACACACCAGGAGGAACATGATGAGGAATAAGCTATTGGCTACGGTTGCGATGACGGCCTTGATCGGGTGTACGTCATTTGCCGTAGCGCAGAACGTCGGCACCGAAGCCCCGACCGGCAAAGCCACGACACAATCGCCGGGCGGCCAGCAGCATCAGACGGCACCGGGAGGTGCCATAAGCCATCAGCAGCCGGGCGCACAGATGAAGCCTGAGCAGCAGGGCGGACAGATCAAGCCAGGTGGCAGCGCGCAAAACCAGGCTCCGCAGGCGCCGCCCGAGCGGCAGGAAGGCAAGGGCTTCTCGCAGGAGGAACACCCCGGCAATGCGACGCCGCAGCGTGGCGGCCAAGACAGTGACAAGGTCAACGACCGGGCCGGCGCAAATGGCAACCAAGACCGCATGGGCCAGCAAAGCGGTGCCACGGGCCGGGCTGCCGGCGGCGCCAATGTCCAGTTGACGCAAGACCAGCGCACCAAGATCAAGGACGTCGTCGTCCGCGATCGCAACGTCGCGCGCGTCGACCATGCGGACTTCGACATCAGCGTCGGCGTGACGGTCCCGAGGACCGTCCATGTCGCGGTGCTGCCGGCGGAGGTTGTGACCATCGTGCCGGAATACCGCGGCTTCGAATATGTGGTGGTCGGCGATCAGCTCTTGATCATCGATCCGAACACGTTGGAAATCGTCGCCATCCTGCCGGCGTAACTTTGGTCAGGTTCAAACGAGGCAAGCCCGCGCCGGCAACGGCGCGGGCTTTTTCGTCGCGGCAGGACAGTCAGACGATATGTTCCGGCGACAATTTACACGGCCGGTCGCCGCGCTCGATTTGGATTGTCGGGTGGCCGATGCCGAAGCGCTGCTGCAGGCCGACATAGACCACGTCGAGAAAATCCGGCTGCGGGTCGCCGTCCGGCATCACCAGGTGGCAGGTCAGCGCGGTCTCGGTGGTGCTCATCGGCCAGATGTGCAGGTCGTGCACCTCGGCGACCGCGGGCAGCGTTTGCAGATAGACGCGCACGGCGCTGGGATCGATCTGTGGCGGCACGCCTTGTAGCGACATTTTGGCGGCGTCGCGCAGCAGCCCCCACGTGCTCCAGACGATCACGCCGGAAATCACCAGGCTCGCGACCGGATCGACCCACAACCAGCCGGTCAGCAGGATGACCAGGCCGGCGACGACCACGCCCGCGGAAACGGCGGCGTCGGCGACGAGATGTAGGAACGCGCCATAGACGTTGAGGTCGCCGGTGTTGCCGCGCGACAGGACCGCGGCCGCGGCGCCGTTGATGAGAATAGCGATCGCCGCCACCACCATCACCGTGACACCGGCGACCGGCTGCGGCGCGAACAGCCGCTCGAGCGCCGTCCAGGCGATGGCGCCGGTCACCACCAGGAGGATCGTGGCGTTGATCAGCGCCGCGACGATCGACGACGACCGGAAGCCGTAGGTGTAGCGCTCGGTCGGATGTTTTTGCGAGATGGCGTGGCTGCCCCAGGCCAAGACCAGCGCCAGCACGTCGCCGGCATTGTGGCCGGCATCGGCGAGCAGCGCCATGGAATGCGCCAGCACGCCGTAGGCTGCCTGAATGATCACCAGCGCGATATTGAGAGCCGTGGCGAGGGCGAAGGCGGTTCCGAACGTGGCCGGCGCATGGCTATGACCATGGTTGTGATCATGGTGGTGGCGACCATGATGATGTTTACCGTGGTCATGCTCGTGCGCGTGATGCGACGCCATGCTTTCGACTCTTGATTTCGCACGCACATGCTAGAGCATTTTCGCGTCGCCGGAAATGCGCGCCATGATCGTGCTGCAGAAGAATTGGGCATGGTGCGGAGGAACAATGTAACATCGCCAGACATGGTGCGACCGTTCGGCCCTTCCTAGGTTCGGACCGGCGGTGTAGCGTGCCGGCAAATCCGCCGAGCCCATCACCATGCAGACGATACGCCGCCGCTTCCTGCTCCTCGTCGGCACCGCGGCCGCGCTGCCGGCGCTGCCGCGCTTTGCCGCCGCGCTCGATTATCCGGTGCGGCCGATCCACGTCGTTGTCGGCTTCGCCGCCGGCAGCGGGCTGGACATCACCGCGCGCTTGGTTGGCCAGGCCATGTCGGAGCACCTTGGCCAAACCGTCGTCATCGACAACCGCCCCGGCGCCGGCACCAATATCGCTACCGAATCGGTCGTCAACGCGCCGCCCGACGGCTACACCATTCTGATGGTGTCGACGGCGTCGTTCACCAACGGCGCGCTCTACGAGCACCTCAACTTCGATTTTATCCGCGACATCGCACCGGTCGCGAGCATCAGCCGCGGCGCCTTCGTCATGCTGGTCAATCCGGCATTCCCGGCGAAGACGATTCCGGGGTTCATCGCCTATGCCAAAGCGCATCCGGGGATCACGGTGGCGTCGGCCGGCAGCGGCACCGTTACCCATGCGTCGGGCGAAATGTTCAAGATCATGACCGGCATCGAGACGGTGCACGTGGCCTATCGCGGCGAGCCGCAGGCACTGACCGACCTGATTGCCGGCCAGGTGAATTGCGATTTCAACACGCTCTCAGGCGCGGCCGAGTTCATCAGGACCGGCAAGCTGCGCGCGCTCGGCGTCACCACGGCGCAGCGCTCGGAGATATTTGCCGACATTCCGGCGATCGGCGAATTCGTGCCCGGCTACGAGGCCAATCTGTGGAACGGCATCGGCGCGCCACGGGCGACGCCGCCCGAGATCATCGATAAGCTCAACTCAGCCATCAATGCCGGCTTGAACGATCCCAAGGTCAAGGCGCAATTCGCCGAGCTCGGCAGCATGACGGCGCCACTGACGCCGGCGGAATACGGCCGAGTCATCGTCACCGAGACCGAACGATGGGGCAAGGTGATCCGCGCTGCAGGGATTAGAGCGGAGTAAATGAAATCTTCCTGAAGGCGTTCGTCATGACCCATTCACGCCGAAGTTTCCTGATGCTGGCGGCCGCCGCCGCCACACCGGCGTTTGTGCGCGTCGCAAAGGCCGACGACTATCCGTCGCGGCCGATTCATCTGGTGGTGCAAATTCCGCCCGGCGGCTCGCCCGATATCGTCGGCCGGCTGATGGCGCAATGGCTGTCAGACCGGCTCGGCCAGCCGGTGGTGGTCGACAATCGGGCGGGAGCGAGCGGCAATATCGGCACCGAATTCGCGCTCAAGGCGGCGCCGGACGGCTACACGCTGCTGCTCGCCATGTCGTCGAACGCGATCAACCCCTCGATCTACAGCGACCTGCATTTCAATTTCATGCGCGACGCCGCGCCGGTGGCGAGCATTTCGCTCATTCCTCTGGTGATGGAGGTGAATCCGAACGTGCCGGCGAAGACGATTCCGGAATTCATCGCCTATGCCAAGGCCAATCCCGGCAAGATCAACATGGCGTCTGGCGGCGTCGGCACGCCGCTGCACGTCGCCGGCGAATTATTCAAGATGATGGCCGGCATCGACCTCATCCACGTCCCTTATCGCGGAGAGTCGGCGGCGATGCCGGATCTGCTTAGCGGCCAAATGCAGGTGATGTTCGGCGTCATGCCGGCCTCGCTGGGCTATATCAGGGATGGCCGGGTGCGCGCGCTCGGCGTGACCAGCGCCAAGCGTCAGGACCTCTTGCCGGGCGTTCCCGCGATCGCCGAATTTTTGCCCGGCTACGAGGCGAGCGGCTGGTACGGTGTCGCCGCGCCCGCCGGCACGCCGCCGGACGTCATCGCCAGGCTCAACAAAGAGGTCAACGCCGCGCTTACCGATCCCGAGATGCGCAAGCGCCTCGACGATCTCGGCTGCGGCGTGTTTGCCGGCTCGCCCGCCGACTTCGGCAAATTCATCGCCGACGAGACTGAAAAGTGGGCCAAGGTGAATAAGTTCGCCAATATCAAGGCCGAATGATTGCCGTTTTTATGGGAGGGACGACGTGAAGCTTCTCCGCCGTGAATTTTTGCAACTGGCCGCGGGCGCCATCGCCGTTCCGGCCCTGTCCGCCGTCGCAGCGGCGCAAGCCTATCCCGACCGGCCGGCGCGGATTATTTCCGGTTACCCGCCGGGCGGCATCAGCGACACCTATGCGCGGCTGATGGCGCAATGGCTGTCGCAGCAGCTTGGCCAGCAATTCATCGTCGAAAATCGCCCGGGCGCCGGCGGTAACCTGGCGGCGGAAGCGGTGGCGAAATCGGCGCCTGACGGTTACACGCTGTTGCAGACCACGTCGGCCGACGCGTGGAATGCGACGCTCTATCAGAACCTCAGTTTCAATATCGTTCGCGATTTCTCTCCCATCGCGACGATGTCGCGCGGCTCCGGACTGCTCGTCGTCAACCCGTCGCTGCCGGTGCAATCCGTTCCCGAATTGATCACTTATGCCAAGAACAATCCGGGCAAGGTCACCATGGCCTCGGCCGGTGTCGGCAGCGCACCGCACATGTTCTGGGAGCTGTTCCGCACCAAGACCGGTGTGGACATGGTGCATGTGCCGTATCGGGGTGGCGGGCCAGCCGTGGTCGATTTGCTCGCCGGTCAGGTCCAGGCCTATTTCGGCACTTTCCCGTCGACGATCGAACAGGTCAGGGCCGGGAAACTGCGCGCCTTGGCGGTGACCAGTCCGACACGCGCGGCAGTGCTGCCCGATGTTCCGGCCATGGCCGAATTTTTGCCGGGCTTCGAAGCCAGCATCTATGTCGGACTCGCCGCGCCGCGCGGCACTCCAGCCGCGATCATCGATAAGCTTGGCGCCACGCTCAGTCGCGCGCTCGACGATGCTGCGATCACGCGGCGGATCGCCGAATTCGGCGACGCGCCGCTTCGGCTGTCGCCGGCCGCATTCACCAAGCTGGTCGCCGACGAAACGGAAAAATGGGCGGAAGTGATCCGCGCCGGCCACATCAAGGCGGAATGATCATGAAACTCTCGCGCCGTACTATTTTGTCGCTGACTGCGAGCGCAGCCGCGCTCCCCGCCGCATCGCGGCTCGCGTCGGCGCAAGCCTATCCGGCGCGCCCGGTGCATCTCCTCGTCGGCTTTTCCGCCGGCAGTGCCTCCGACATTGTCGCCCGCCTGGTGGCGCAGAAATTATCCGAACAGCTCGGCCAGCCGGTCGTGGTCGAGAACCGCCCAGGCGCCGGCACCAATATCGCCGCGGAGGCCGTCACGCGCGCGCCGGCCGACGGCTATACGCTTCTGCTCGCGACCTCGGCCAATGCGGTCAACACCACGCTCTATCAGCATCTGAGTTTTAATTTCAGCACCGATATCGCGCCGGTCGCCTGCATCGATCTGGTGCCTTATGTGCTCGAAGTCACGCAATCGCTGCCAGCCAAGACGCTGCCGGAGTTCATTGCCTATGCCAAAGCCAATCCGGGCAAGATCAACATGGCGTCGAACGGTATCGGCTCGGGGCCGCACGTCGCCGGCGAGCTGTTCAAGATGATGGCCGGCGTCGATCTCGTTCATGTGCCTTATACCGGCAATCCCTATTCCGACCTGATCGGCGGCCAGATACAGGTGATGTTCTCGCCGATCCCGGCATCGATCGGTTACGTCAGGTCGGGCCAGCTACGGCCGCTCGCCGTCGGCACCACCGCGCGGATCGCGGTGCTGCCGGACGTGCCGACCGTGGCCGAATTCCTGCCGGGCTACGATGCCAGCGGCTGGCACGGCATCGGCGCGCCGAAAAACACGCCTCCGGATATCGTCGAAAGCCTCAACAAGGCGGTCAACGCCGATCTCGCCGATAGCGCGTTCAAGGCCAAACTTGCCGATCTAGGCGGCATGCCGATGCCGATGACAGTGGCCGCGTTCGGCAAATTCATTGCCGACGAGACCGAGAAGTGGGCCAAGGTCAATAAGTTCGCCAATATCAAAGCCGAATGACTTTTGCGCGCCGAAAGTTTCTGCATCTGGCTGCGGGCGTCACGACGGCGGCGGTATGGCCGCGGCGTGCGCGTGCGCTCGATTATCCGACGCGGCCGGTGCGGCTGGTTGACGGCTTTGCCGCCGGCGGCGCGGTCGACATCGTTGCGCGGGTGCTGTGCCAGTGGCTGTCGCAGCGCTTCGGCCAGCCGTTCGTGGTCGACAACAGGCCGGGCGCGGCGACGAACATCGCGACCGAGGAGGTCGTTCGCGCGGCGCCCGACGGCTATACGCTATTGTGGACCACGACGGCGAACACCACCAATGCGACGATCTACGACAAGCTCAGCTTCAATTTCATCCGCGACATCGCGCCTGTCGGGACCATCGACCGCTTTCCACTGGTCATGGAAGTCAACCCGGCCGTGCCGGCCAAGACGGTGCCGGAGTTCATCGCTTTCGCCAAAGCCAATCCGGGAAAAATCAATTACGGCTCGGGCGGTATCGGCACCATCCAGCACGTCGCCGGCGAGCTGTTCAAATTCATGACCGGCGTCGATCTGGTCCACGTGCCGTACCGCGGCGCGGCTTTGGTGCTCAACGATCTTTTGGCCGGGCAAGTGCAGGTCACGTTCAGCCCGATCGCCTCGTCGCTCGGCTATATCCGCGCCGAGAGGCTTCGCGCGCTGGCTGTGACCGGCCCGGCGCGCTCGCCGGCGCTGCCGGACGCGCCCACGGTGAGCGAATATTTGCCGGGCTACGAAGCGTCAGCGGTGGACGGCATCGGCGCGCCGGCCAACACTCCGGCGAAGATCATCGACAAGCTCAACACCGAGGTGAATGCCGCGCTCGCCGATCCGGCGATCAAGGCAAAGCTTGCCGACCTCGGCAGCATTCCGTTATCGATGTCGCCAGCCGAATATCGCGCCCTCATCGCGGCCGAAACCGAGAAATGGGCCAAGGTGATAAAATTCGCCGGCATCAAGGCGGATTAAAAAGGGAGAAAGACATGGAACGCCGAAAAGTTCTGCAACTGGCCGCAGGCGCCGCCGCATTGACGCTGGCGCCCCGTAGCGCGTCGGCGCTCGATTATCCGACGCGGCCGGTGCACATCGTCGTCGGGTTTCCTCCGGGTCTTTCGCCCGATATTATCGCGCGCCTGGTGGCGCAATCGGTGTCGGAACGCCTTGGTCAGCAATTCATCGTCGACAATCGATCGGGCGCTGCCAGCAATATCGGCACAGAAGTCGTGGCGCATGCGACGCCGGACGGCTATACGCTCCTCCTCATCGTCTCGGCCAATGCCATCAACGCCTCGCTTTATCAGCATCTGAATTTCGAATTCGCCCGCGATCTCACGCCGATCGGCTCCATCGGCCGCACTCCGTTCGTCATCGTGGTCAATCCGCAATTTCCGGTGAAATCGGTTGCCGAACTGATCGCCTATGCCAAGGACAATCCCGGCAAGCTCAATGTCGCTTCCGCCGGCGTCGGCACCGGGCCGCATGTGGCCTGCGAACTGTTCAAGATGATGACCGGAACCGACATGGTGCAGGTGCCGTACAAGGGCAGCTACATGACCGATCTGCTGGGCGGACAAATTCCGCTGGCATTTGCGCCGATCGTGCAGATTATCGAGGACGTCAGAGCCGGCAAGCTCATTGCCATCGGTGTCACCACGCCGACGCGTTCGGACGCCGCGCCGGATATCCCCGCCATCGCTGAATTCGTGCCGGGCTATGCGGCGGCCGGTTGGTACGGCATGTGCGCGCCGGCCGGCACGCCGGACGAGATCGTCGAGAAGCTGAACGCCGCGATCAGCGCCGGCGTCACCGATCCCGCACTGAAGACGAAGCTGCTCGGGCAGGGCGTCGAGACGGTGGCGATGCCGGTCAACGAGTTCAAGAAATATGTCGCCGATGAAATCGCCAAATATGCGAAAGTGATCGCCGCGACCGGTATGAAAATGGACTGATTTGGCCGAGCCGCCGCGCTCGGCGTCGAGTCGACGCCGATGACCACGGCCCAGTTCGGCAAGTTCGTCAGCGACGAAATCGCCAAATGGGCCAAGGTGGTCCAGTTCGCGGCCATCAAGGCGGACTGAATCCCCCCGTTGACGGCGTCCCAATGATTGCCGCGGCGATCACGTCTTGGCGGCGAGTTTCGCCGCCGGCAGCGGCTGAGCGACGAGTTCGCTCAGGGGCCGGTAACGGAACAGCAGGATCATGGTCGTTGACGCCACCAGCATGATGACCACGGCGAGAACGAGCGGCGCGACGAATGCTCCGGTCGCCTGCGCGATGAGGCCGGTGCCATAGGGCGACAGCGTCGCGCCGACGATACCGAAGAAATTCATCACTCCGCCCAAGGTGCCGGTCTGGTTCGGCGCGATGTCGGTGCAGGTCGTCCAAAAGGGCACGACGTAGAACGATAGGCCGGCATTGGCGATGATGATCATGATCACTGCGAGCGTGTTTGATTCCGTCGTCGCGGCGATCAGCGTGGTGACCGCGTAAATCGCGGCGCCGAGGCCGATGAACAATTTGCGATGGAGGCCGCCTTTGGTCCAGCCCGCCGCCGCCAGCCAGTCCATCGCCCAGCCGGTGAAATTCGACGCCAAGAAGGCGACCAGGAACGGCAGCGCGCTGAGCGCGCTCGCCTGCACCAGCGGGATGTGGCGGTAGTGGCTGAGATATTGCGGCAGCCAGGTCAGGAACAAATACTGGCAGTACGGCAGCGCAAAATAGCCGATATAGAACGGCCACAGCGCCGGACTGGCGATCAAGAGCCGATTAGGCACCGGCGCCTGCGCGGCGCGCTCCTTGGCTTCATCGGTTTCGGCGTGCGCGCCGTGCGGTACCGGATCGTCGAAATTCCTGGCGTAGCTCCACCACGCTACGGCGCCGAGCAGGCCGACCAGGCCGAAGATCAGGAAGATGTAGGTCGCCGAACCGGTGGTGCTGAGAATGATGCCGGCGAAGAACACGCCAGCCGCCGGCCCGAGCTGTGCGCCCGACTGCACGAAGGCGGAGAACCGGCCGCGCCGGGTGACCGAAGGAATGGCACGCGCCACGGCGGCGACGCTCGCCGGGATATACGGCGCCTCGAAGACGCCGAGCAGCACGCGGAACGTCGCGGTGAGCCACAGCACCGCGGGCGCGATCGGCGTCAGCAAAACCCAGAGCGACCAGCCGGCCATCGAGGCGGCAAGGGTGCGTCGCGCGCCGGCTTTATCGGCGATCCACCCGCCCACCGGCTGCAGGATGAGATAGCCGAGCGAAAACGCGCTCAGCATCATGCCGATGGTCGCGGGCGTCCAGCCGAACTCCTTGGCCCAAGCCGCGGCGGCGACGCTGAAATTGGTGCGATCGGCCCACAACAGCACGCTGCCGGCAAAAAAGACGACGGCAGTGACGGTCCAGTTGATTGGCCGAGACGATGATCGGTTGGTGCTTGCTGACATGGCGTTTCTCCCGGGTCGTTCTGGTGTCGGCATCTCTGCGGCGGACTTAAAGCCGCGCCGGTCGCGCCGTTACCGCCAGCATGGAACGGAGCCGGGCCGCAGTCCATGCGTCACTGCGTCTGATATAGACTGCTATAGATTGATGGGGACAAATGCAGACGCAAGGAATTTGCCAAGGAAAATGCCATGCCCGACGCCGCCGCAAAGCCTGCCGAGCCCGAAGTGCCGCCCGATGCCGATCCGGCGATCCGCACCATCGCCATGCCGGCCGACACCAATCCGCACGGCGACATTTTCGGCGGCTGGCTGATCTGCCAGATGGATCTCGCCGGCGCCACCGTCGCAGTGCGGCGCGCTGGCGGCCGCGTCGTGACTGTCGCTATCACTGCGATGACGTTTCACCGCCCGGTCTGCGTCGGCGATGAAGTGTCCTGCTACGGCAGCATTGAGAAGATCGGCACCACCTCGATCACCATCAAGATCGAGAGCTGGGCGCGGCGCGGTACCGGAACGACGCCGATCAAGGTGACGGAAGGGCTGTTCACCTACGTGCGCGTCGGTCCCGACGGCCGCCCGCAGCCGATCGCGGCGCAATAGTCCAGTCCGAACGAAGCGAACCCGGCAGCGATCGGCCATTTCAAGCGCGGTACTGGAATTTCGCCGGCCTTGATTCGGCTACGACGGCTGTGACGCACGGCACACATATTGCGTGCGTCGGTGTCTACGCTTGAATCATTGTGAGCCCTCGACCGACACATTCTCGCTACGGAACAGCGATAACAGTGTCAGTCGCCAACGCAAAAGCACGAAAAGGAGTACGAAGATGAGTCAGTCGCCCGTCATTCGTAAGCTTCAACCGCTGGAAAAATCCAAGGGCCGCCATGTCGACGAAACGCCGACTCAATGGTCCCAGCTCTTTGCGATATTTACAAATCCCGATCTGCCCATGATCATCGTATTCTGTCTCCTCGGATTGTTGCTGACCCTCAATTTAATTCTGCGGTTTCCAGATCTTGGCGCGTTGATCGAGCAATACAATCAATTCTGATCGGAGCTCGGATTGATTTTGCTGTCGTTCGGAGGGTCAGACCGACGGCACGATCTCGGCGTGCTTCAAATCCGCCGCCGGAACTTCCGGCGGTCCCCACTGCACGGTGCGATAGTCGAAGCCGGCGGCCAGCGTCGGTTTGACGATGGCGAAGAACGGCGATACGTCGAAGTCGCGCGGCGTGTAGAGGCCGTAGGTGCGGATGTGGTCCATCTCGCTCTGCACGTAGGGGGCAATGCCGTAGGTCTTGCCGTTGATCGAGGCGCGCTCGGGCAGGATCGGATAGTGGATCGAGGCATAGGCTTCCGCGATCAGCGCCGAGCAGATCGCGCGGGTCGGATCGCCGCAACCAATCGACAACATGCGGCGGCGAAACCACACCGGCACCGGAGGGTAGGGGAACAGGTAGCGCGCCAGGTCGACGATGCGTTGCGAATCGTACTGCGTGCCGATCCGCTTGAGCGCGTAGTCGATGACCTTTTGCCGGCTGGCGTCGTCGAGGCCTACGGCGCGGCAAATCCGGGTGTGGAAGCGGACATATTTCGACAGCGGCACGGTGACGACGCCGGTAGCGGCCTCCGCCTCCAACAGCACATTCGGCTCGCCGCTCGGCGAGACGTCGCCCGGCCGTTCGCCGACATAGAGCGCGGCATGCGACCAGGTGCTCTGGGTAAGGTATTTGATGGTGGCGGCAAGCCGGCTGTTGCCCTCGACCAGCAGAATATCGCCGGGCTCCAGCGCGTTGCGGACGACCTCGGGGTCGGGCGCATAAAACGGCGCGTAGCGGCCGGTGGGTTGTGCCAAATATTTGAGGATTCTGGCGGTGAGATAGGCCTCGATCTTGTCGAACATGAGCCGCAATCCTACCTGCGGGCAAGGGTATTTGGCTTGGCAGCCAGCCCTGCCCGGTATTGCCCAAACGAGGGCCGTCACCCACGCGAAATTGTAACATTTACGGGCACGGAACCTATAGTCTTGCTGCGAATCATCGAAACGGCGGCGCTATAAACGGCGCCGGCAAAAGCCCGGGGCAAGCCGATGTCGCAATCATCGTTCCGGCGGGACTACCTTACCAAGCCGGTCTTTCGCTTGGCGCAGCAGGCGCTGCCGCGCCTGTCCGACACCGAGCGCGAAGCCATAGAGGCCGGCGACGTTTGGTGGGATGCCGAGCTGTTCACCGGCAATCCCGATTGGCGCAAGCTTCTGGCCTTCGCGCCGGCGAAGCTCTCTGAGGAAGAGCAGCAATTCCTCTCGGGCCCCGTCGAAGAGCTCTGCGGCATGCTCGACGACTGGAAGATCAATTGGGAGCTGCACGACCTGCCGCCGGAAGTCTGGCAGTTTTTGAAATCGCGCAAATTCTTCGCGATGATTATTCCAAAGCAATATGGCGGACTGGGATTTTCGGCCTACGCCCATTCGGAAGTGATCCGCAAATTGTCGTCGTGCTCGATTTGCGCGGCGGTAACCGCCATGGTGCCGAACTCGCTCGGTCCGGGCGAATTGCTCCTGCAATTCGGCACTAAGGCGCAGCAGGACTACTGGCTGCCGCGGCTCGCCCGCGGCGAGGAGATTCCCTGCTTCGGCTTGACCAGCCCGGAAGCCGGCTCCGATGCCGCCGCGATGATCGATTCCGGCGTGGTCTGCCGCGGCACCTTCGAGGGCCTCGAGACCATCGGCATCCGGCTCAATTGGCACAAGCGCTACATTACGCTCGGGCCGATCGCGACCGTGCTGGGGCTCGCCTTCAAGCTCCACGATCCCGATCACCTGATCGGCAGCCGCGACGACATCGGTATCACGCTCGCTTTGGTGCCGACCCATTTGCCCGGCGTCAGCATCGGCCGGCGGCATTTGCCGGCCATGCAGGTTTTCCAGAACGGGCCGAATTGGGGCCACGACGTCTTCATCCCGATCGACAACGTCATCGGCGGCGTCGATCAGGTCGGCAAGGGCTGGAAAATGCTGATGAGCGCGCTGGCGGCCGGCCGCGGCATTTCGCTGCCGTCATTGTCGGCCGCGGGAGCTGCGTTTTCCGCCAACGCCGCCGGCACCTATGCGCGCATCCGCGAGCAGTTCCACGTGCCGATCGCAAAATTCGAGGCGATCCAGGAGCGGCTCGGTCGCATCGCCGCCACCGCTTATCTGCTCGACGCCGCGCGCCGCATGACCTGCGCCGCGCTCGACGAAGGCCATCATCCGGCGGTGGTCACCGCCATCATGAAGGCGCAAGCCACCGAACGCATGCGGGTCGCGGTGAGCGACGCCATGGACGTGCATGGCGGCAAAGCCATCATGGAAGGGCCGCTGAATTATCTCGGCAGCCTTTATCGCGGCGTGCCGATCGCTATCACGGTGGAAGGCGCCAATATCGTCACTCGCGCGCTGATCCAGTTCGGCCAGGGCGCGATCCGCTGCCATCCTTATCTGCTCAAGGAAATGCAGGCGCTCGAAGACACCGATCGCGAACGCGGCCTCGATGCCTTCGACAAAGTTTTATGGGCCCATGTCGGCCACAGCCTGGCCAATATCATGCGCGCCTGGGGCCGCGCCTGGACCGGCGGCTTGTTTGCTCCAGCAGCGGATGCCGGAGCGGCGACAAAATACTACCGCCAGCTCAGCCGCCATGCCGCTGCCTTTGCGCTCGCCGTCGATCTGTCGCTGCTCACGCTGGGCGGCGCCTTGAAGCGCAAGGAAATGATCTCGGCGCGGTTCGGCGACATTCTTTCAGAGCTTTATCTGTCGAGCGCGGCGCTCAAGCGATGGAACGACGAAGGCTGCCAGCCGGACGATTTGCCGTTGCTGCAATATTGCATGGAGGCGAGCTTCGCCGTCATCGAGGCGCGCTTCGACGAGATCATCGCCAACTTCCCGGTGCGGCCGGTGGCTTGGCTCTTGCGTTTCCTGATCCAGCCGCTCGGCCCGCGCCGCCGCGGCCCGTCCGACCGCGTCACCGATAAATGCGCCGACCTGATCACCACGCCCAGCGCGGCGCGCGACCGCCTCACGGTCGATTTGTACCATCCACCCGCGAGCCAAACCGAAAATGGTGTTGCGCTTCTTGAGCGCGCTTTCGCCGTGACGGCCGCGGTGCAGCCGATCCGCGACCGCATGCATGCGGCGCGGGTGCGCGACATCGATCAGGCGGTGAAGCAGCGCACCATCACCGCCGACGAGGCGGCAAAACTCAAAGCTGCCGCCGACGCCGTCGCGGCGGCCGTCGCGGTCGATGATTTTGCCCCGGAAGAACTGACGTCCCGGGGC
>JBEKKM010000010.1:0-71744 GCA_050010715.1 Xanthobacteraceae bacterium
ACCAAAGCCCATGTAGCGTTGAATTTGCAGAGCGCTCATTCCCTTTTTGCTTGCCAGCATAAGGTGGATGACGCGAAACCACTCGCGGAGCGACTTGTTCGTGTTCTCGAAAATGGTCCCAGCGATATGGGAGAACCTGTAGCTGGTCGCGGGCGCGCACTGGTAGCATTGCCACGACCAGGGGCGATTAGGCAGCTTGTGCGGATCAACCGCACCACAGCGCGGGCAAGCGACGCCATCGGGCCAGCGGCGTTTTACGAGGTAAGCGCAGCAAGCTTCCTCATCGGGAAACATGCGCTCAAATTCGGCGACGGACATTTGCCGGATCGGTTTGGGATGCTTGCGGGCCATAGGACTATCTCCCTACCTCGTCACAAAAGGGAGGATGCCATAGTCACCGATACAAGTCAAGTCCGGGATAATCGCCCAAAGGAGCGAGGATGGCGATGTAACTGTAATGGAGACGGCCGTCAAGAGAGTGTCGCTGAAAAAGATACGCCGTAGCTCGGATGGACGAGCGCACGATGTGATCGAGTGACGCGGCTCGCGGTTCCCCTCCCCCTTGTGGGTAGGGGTGGGGGTCGGGAGGTGAGGCGCTGACGTCGACGATTATCCGCCGCCGTCATCGCCGCGAGTCGCCTCCCGACCCCCCACCCTGCCCTCCCCCACAAGGGGGGAGGGAAAGACGCTACGCCGTCTTGACGCCCAGCTCCGCCATTTCCTTGGCGTAGGCCGCGTCCATGCGCGAGGCGATGCCGTGCTTGGCGAGCTCGGTCGCGAACAGACGGCGGATCTCCGGCTTCTCGTCGAGATAGTCGATCTGGTCGCCGCCGACCCGGCGGCTGATCCAGGCCTTCGGCACGCCTTGGGCGTTGCGGATGGCGACGCCCTCGTGCTTGAAGGCGAGATAGCGCGCCGGCGTCGAGCCGGCATTGAAGTGCTGGTGGAACCACATATTGGGCGGCACGATCATGGTGCCGACTTCCCATTTATATTGCTGCGGCTCCTCGCCTTCCGGCCACATCAGCGAAAAGCCCTCGCCCGAGAGCACGATGACGTGCGCGCCCGGCCCGTGGGCGTGGCCCTTCTTGTAGGTGCCGATCGGAAATTGCGAAATGTGCGAGTTCATCGAGCCTTTGGCCATGTTGAAGCGGATATGGCCGCCGCCGGCGCCGCGCTCGGCCGCGGTGATCAGCGGGATGTTCACTGCGTCGGGCACGAAATTCGTCGCCAGCAAAAAGCCCTTCTGCTCGCCCTTCGAGCTGAAATAATCCGGCTCGCCGGCGAAGCGGTCCTTGAAGTCGTATTTGGTGTTGAAGATGAAATCGACGTCTTCGTAGAGATTGATCACCGGCGGCGCATTGGTGACGGCGACGTAGCGCGCCGGCTCACGCCCGGAGCCGTTGAAATGCTGGTGGTGGCAATTCAAGGGAATCGCGAACAGCGCGCCGTCCTTCCACTCGAAGGTGATGCGGGCGCCGGCGTCGTTCCACACCGTGGTCGAGCCGCGGCCGCTCAGCACCAGGATCATCTCTTCGTAGAGCTGGCGGTGTGGCGCCAGGCTCTTGCCCGGCGGAATTTCCATCACGTAGCAATCGTTCGAGGTGCGCGAGGCGTCGTGGTTGAGGAACACCGCGTTGCCGCCGCGGCGCGCCCAGGGTTTCAGCTCGACGGTGCGCAGGTTCTGCACATAGAACGACGGAATAATGTCGAGGCCTTCGGCCTTTACCCAGCGGGTATACGGCGTTTCCTTCTCGGTCTTGAATTTGTTTGCGAGTTCCTCGGAAACGACGGCGTTCTTGGCCATTTGGCTTTTCCTTTTCTAACTTTCTAAGCGGCGGCGCGGGTCGCTGCGGCCTCCGCAAGCGCCACGCATTTCTCCGCCCGCATGCGCACGTGGATGGGGTGGCCGACCGGCGTCCGCAGCGAAGGGTGGACGCGGGCCAATAGCACAGAATCGCCCACTTTGACCTGGAAATCCAGATAGTCGCCGAGGAAGACTTTGGCCTCGACGACACCGGTGCAGACATTGTCGGCGTCCTCGCGCGGCGGCGGCGCCTCGAAAAGCTCGACATCCTCGGGGCGCACCGAAATGACCACCGGCGCGTCCTTGGCCAGCGGCTCGACGCACTGCACGTTGAGCTCGCCGAGCGCGGTCGCGACTCCGCAGCGGCCGTTGCCGGCCGCGGCGGACGCTACCCTGCCACCGATGAAATTGGTGCTGCCGACGAAATCGGCGACGAATTTGTTGTGCGGGCGCTCGTAGATATCGCGCGGCGAGCCGATCTGGACGATGCGGCCCTCGCTCATCACCGCGATCTCATGGGACAGCGCCAAGGCCTCGCTCTGGTCGTGGGTGACATAGATCGTGGTCAGGCCGAGGTCGCGCTGCATGCGCTTGAGCTCGAACCGCATCGCCTCGCGCAGCTTGGCGTCGAGGTTCGACAGCGGCTCGTCGAGCAGCAAGAGCTGCGGCTCCATGACCAAAGCGCGCGCCAGCGCCAGCCGCTGCTGCTGGCCGCCGGAGAGCTTTGTCGCATCGCGATCGACCAGCTCGGCAAGCTGCACGGTCGCCAGGACCCGCATGACCTTTTGCTCGATCTCCTTGCGGCTCGGCCGCGCTTTGCGCACTTCCAGCGGAAACGCCACGTTCTTGAACACGTTCATGTGCGGCCAGATGGCATAGGACTGGAACACCATGCCGAAATTGCGCCGGTTGGGGGCGACGAAAATGTTTTTCTCCGAGGAATAGACCACGCGGCCGTCGAGCGCGATCGAGCCGGAGCGCGGCCGCTCGAGGCCAGCGATCGAGCGCAGCGTCGTGGTCTTGCCGCAGCCGCTCGGGCCCAACAGCGTGAACAGTTCGCCGTCGGGCACGTCGAAGGACACGTCCTGCACGGCGTTGACGACGTGGCCGCCCGCGGCCGCATAGTCGGTGTGAAGCGATTTAACACTCAGCACGTGTGGTCTCCCTCACGCTTCGACGACGCCGAACCGTCGGCCAAAAAACTCGGCCAGCATGACGAAGCAAAATAGCACCAAAATCATCATGACGCCGAGCGCGGATAATTCAACGTATTGGCCATTCTGCCACATTTCCCAGATCGTGACCGAGACCACTTCGGTGCCGGGGCTGTAGAGCAGGATCGAGCTCGCCAGTTCCCGGATCGAGACGATGACGATGTAGATCCAGCCGGCGATCAGGCCTGGTTTCAACAGCGGCAGCACGATGCGGCCGAACGTGGTGGCGAGCGATGCCCCGCTCATGGCAGCGGATTCCTCGAGCTCCTTGTGCACTTGCAGGAGCGACGCCGTGTTGTAGCGCATGCCGTAGGGCAAAAACCGCGTCACATAGGCGATTAGCATGATCCAGAGCGTGCCGTAGACGCCGATCGGCAGCGCCAGGTAGCAGACCATGATCGCGAGCCCGAGCACGAGACCGGGAAACACCAGCGGCAGCGAGGCGAGATTGTCGAGGAGCGCGCGCCCCGGCAATTTGGTGCGCACCACGATCCAGCACAGGATCGACGTCGCCAGCATGATCAGCGTGGCGCTCGCCAACGCCAGCACGATGCTGTTCCAGACCGCGGTGCCGATCGCCGGATAAGCAAGCACCGTGCGATAGGAATCGAGTGTAAGGTTCTTCAACGCCGCCAGCGTCGGTACGCTGTAGAAACGCTGCAGCGACGACCACAGCAGCACCAAGAACGGCAGCACGACCACCAGCGCGACGTAGACCAGGAACACCGCAGCCGTGACATAGCGCCAACGGCCGATGCGCATGACGCGCGGACGAAAGCCCTTGCCGGTCACCGTGGCATAGCGGCTGCCGCGGCCGACGATGCGCAAATTGAGAAAGACGCACAGCGAGGTGATGACCAGCAGCGCCACGCCATAGGCCGACGCGAGCCCGATCTCGCTCGGATAGGCGTGGATCGCGTCGTAGATCGCCGAGGTATAGACCTCGATGCCGACCGGCAGGCCGAGCAGCGCCGGCACCTCGAAGGATTCCAGCGCCCGCACGAACAGGATCAACAGCGCCGCTGCGGTCGCCGGTGTTGCCAGCCGAATGGTCACCCGCCACAGGATGCGCGGCAGCGTGGCGCCGCTCATCAGGGCGGATTCCTCCAGCGCCGGATCCATGGCGCGGAACGCCGCCGTCATCAGCAGGAACGCCATCGGCGAATAATGCAACCCGTCGACCCAGATCATGCCGGGGATCGAGTAGATGTTGATGAAGACGGCATCGGTGTCGAATACGCGCTGCAGCACCAGATTGACGATGCCGATCTTCGGGCTGCCGAGGAAAATCCACGACACCGTGAACAAAATTCCCGGAATGATCAGCGGCACCAATGTCAGGGCGAAGAACAGCGCCTTGAACGGCGTATCGGTGCGCTCATTGATCCAGGCCAGCACGGTGCCGAACGAAAACGCCAGCACGGCGCTGCCAAAGGCGAATTGCAGCGAGTTGGCGAGAAGCCGCGCGGTGTCGGCGCTGGCATAGGCGGTGCGATAATTGCCGAGCGTGAAATGCGCCGACGCGGTGGCGGTTTCCGGCGACAGCACGCTCTGCCACAGCATGAAGCCGAGCGGCACCAGCGCCAGCCAGGCGACCAGGACTACGGCTGTAGCGATCAATAGCCAAGTCCACAGCGCGCCCCCTTCCCCCTTGTGGGGAAGGGTTGGGGATGGGGGTCGGGAGGGAGGTCGCATACGTCGACGTTAGCGCATTACCTCACGACCCCCACCCCTACCCCTCCCCACAAGGGGGAGGGGTAAATTTACGCCTCGTGATCGTGGTGATGGTGCGAATGATCGTGGTCGTGATCATGATCGTGGTGATGGTGATGATGATCGTGCGCATGGTCGTGGTCGTGGTCATGATCGTGATGATGCAACCGCTGCCGCGGCCGCGGGCCGCGCGGGTCTTCGCTGAACACCAGCGACTTGATGGTGACCGGCACGGTGTAGGACGGCATGCGGATGCGGCCGAGATCGATGTAGTCAAAATCCCATAGCACGACGCCGTCGATCACCAGCATCTCGCTCTCGACGTGCAATTCGTCGCGCAATATATGGCCGAGCGTCTGCGCCACGTCGCCGTCGAGCATGATGAACAGCGGCTGTTTCCTGGCCACGCGTTCGGCGAGGCCGCGCTTGATGCCCTCGGCGAAGGCGGCAAGCCGCTCGTAGGACGGCATGCCGGTCCAGCGCAGCGCCAGCGCGATCTCACGGTCGGGGTCGACGTCGAACGCCGTCATGTGACTGCGGATCGCGGCCGCAAGTTTTTCCGGGTCGATGGTCTCCTCGCAAACAAACGGCGGCAGCAAGACTTGCAGGTTGCGGCGCGGCAGCAGCACGCCGGGCGCCGAGATGTAGCTGGTATTGCCGGAGAGCTGCACAGAGTATTCGGAAGCGCCGAGCGCGGTGGCGCGGATGCATTCGCCGGCCGGCAGCACCGGCCACGGAAACGCGCCCTGCGCGATGCGTTCGCGGATGGCGCGGCCGAGCCGCGGGCCCATGTCGCCGAAATCGCGCTCCTCGCGCTGATAGACGTATTCGGAAACGCCGCCGGAAAACATGATGCCGTCGATGCGGCCGAGCTCGGCGATCGGATCGGTCAAATAGAGATGCTCGATGTCGTGCGGCATGGGCCGCGCCGTGACGGCGGCGACCAGCGCGTCAGCCATGCCGTCGGCGACCTTTTCCATGTCGGCGAGCGCGATGGTGTCGCCGCGATTCCAGGAAAAGCCTGAGCGCTTGGCGTGATGTTTTCCCGCCGGATCGAGGCGCACGATCTTGCCGTTCTCGACCACCTGCAGCCGGCCGCCGATATGCACGGCTGCGGTAGCGATCACCTTGCCGTTCTCGACCAGGCCGAGTTTTGTCGTGCCGCCGCCGATATCGATGTTGAGGATGCGCTTGCCCTGGTCGCTGGACACGCGCGCGGCGCCGGAGCCGTAGGCCGCCAGCATCGATTCCATGTGATGGCCGGCGGTGGCGGTGACGAATTCGCCGCCCTGCTCGGACAGGATCTTGGCGATGCCTTGGGCGTTCTCGCGGCGCAGCGCCTCGCCGGTGAGGATCACGACGCCGGTATCGATCTTGTCGGGATGCAGACCGGCCGCGTTATAGGCGTCGTCGATGATGGCGCCGAGTTTCTCGTCGTCGATGCGCTCCTCGCTCTGGTAGGGCGTCAGCGCCACCGGCGACTGAAACAAGGTCTCGCGCGAGACGACGTAATAGCGGCTGGTCAAATCCTCGGCCAGGCGGCGCAGGTTGACCCTCGAGAAGATCACCTGCGTGCCCGACGAGCCGATGTCGATGCCGACCGTCATCAGCGAGACGTTGTCCTGACGCCAGAGCGGATTGTCCTCGAGCGGAACGTCGTCGTTCTCGAAATCGTGATCGTGGTCGTGATCGTGATCGTGGTCGGAATCTTCGTCGTGCTCGTGCACGATGTTCTGACCGTAGAGGTGGTCGGCGAGCGTGTGGCCCCCTGTTTTCTTTTCTTCGGGGTCGGACATTCCTTCGTTCTCCTGGCATCGCCGCGGTCTTCTTCCCGCGGGCAGGTGCGCAGGTCAATGCTTGATCCACTCCCACCACGCGGGGGAGAAGGAGGAGCAAGCTTTCTCAATAGGTTAGACGCCCGCCGTAGTCGTCGTCGGCCGGACGCGGGCTGGCGCCCTCGCCGGATCTTGCCGACATCGGGAGCGAACTGGTCAGGCAGCGGCAGGCGCAGCTGCGGCGCAAGCCCGAGGATCGACAGCTCAAACTGCTCTAGGACGGATTGCCGCAGCTTTAGCTACAGACGCCGCCTGTGATTACTCGGAGTTGTGGCCGTCCGAATGCGGGATGGCGCTGCCGGCCGCCAGCAGGAACCAGGCGAGGAAGATGTACCACGTCGGGTTTCCGGTCAGCGCCGGAATCGGCAACGCGATCGGAAATGCCGCCAGCACGCCGAGCATGGCCAGACAGCCGGCAATAACGAACAAAGCGACATTGGGTGCGTACAGTTTCATGAAACCCCCGAATCTCGGATTCTTCTGAGAGCAGATCGGTTCGCGGGCAGGATGGCGCGATAAATCTTAAAAATCGGGAACGGGTTCCATTCCAGTTGACGACGAACGCCACAACCGGCGCGCTACGTCCTGTGACGGTAAAAGCTCTCTTAAATTTGTACCCTTCTGTCCCATAAGCGGTTTTAAGGCCGCGATAAGACTTCAAATATAAGTATAAACCGATCTGCACGGAGCATCGCGAATGCGCCTCATCGTCAAGTTCTGGAAAGACGAAAGCGCTGCAACAGCCATCGAGTACGGCCTCATCGCGACAGGAATCGCGGTTGCGGTCATTCCGGTGATCACCGGTCTCGGCACCAAGCTGAAGACCACGTTCTCGACGGTTTCGACAGCGATCAAATAAAGCCCGGTCGCCGCGACGGCGCAGAAGCGCGACGGCGGCGATCTTCTCCTTCACATCCCGAAAACGGACGGCACGACGCGCGGCCGCGACGCGGCGGCTCACACGCGGATAACGATTTTGCCGAAGTGCGTGCCTGAGGCCATGTGCTTGTAGGCCGCTTGCGCTTCGTCGAAGCCGAACACCTTGTCGATCACCGGCTTGATGGCGTTGGCGGCGATCGCCGCGTTCATCGCCTCGAACATTTCCGTCGAGCCGACCGAGATGCCCTGCACATTGGCGCGCCGGCCGAGGATCAGTCCCGGATTGAGCTCGGTCGCGGCGCCACTCAGGCCGCCGATCATCGAGATCTTGCCGCCGATGCGGATGGCGCCGAACGAGCGCTGCAACGTGCCGGCGCCGCCGACTTCGACGACCTGGTCGACCCCGCGGCCGCCGGTGAACGTCACCGCCGCCTTCTCCCAATCCGGTGTGGTCTTGTAGTTGATGGTGTGGGCGGCGCCGAGCGTTTTGGCGCGCTTGAGCTTGTCGTCGCTCGACGAGGTGATGATTGGCACGATACCCATGGCATGGGCGAACTGCAGGCCGAAGATCGAGACGCCGCCGGTGCCCTGCAGCAGCACCGTTTGCCCGGCGATCAGCTTGGCGTGCACCATCATGGCGTGCCACGCGGTCACCGCGGCGCAGGGCAGCGTCGCGCCCTCTTCGAGCGACAGATGCGCGGGAATTTTGACGACACCGTCCTCTTCCAGCACGGCATATTCGGCGAGCATGCCGTCGATCGAGCCGCCGAGCGCGCTCGCCTGCACGGTCTGGCTCGGCTCGCCGCCCGGCCAGCGCTGGAAGAAGCAGCCCGCGACCTTGTCGCCGACCTTTACGCGGGTGACGCCCGAGCCGATCTCGACCACCTCGCCGGCGCCGTCGGACAGCGGCACGATATTGTCGCGCACCGCCATGCGATAGGTGCCGCGCACGATGCCGAGATCGCGGAAATTGAGCGAGCAGGCGGCGACCTTGACCTTGACCTGGCGGTGCTGCGGTTTTGGCTCCGGCAAATCGACGCGAGTCACCGACTCGATTCCGGCGCCGCCCTTCGGCAGTTGATAGGCACGCATGCGTAAACCTCCCGAAAGTTTCTTGATTGCAGTCGAAGCAAGCTAAAGACTATTGCACCGGCGTCACGTTCACCGACACGCCCATGCGCTGCCGGCCCGATCCGAGAATAACACCATCCACCGGCGCGACATCGGTATAGTCGCGGCCGATCGCCAAGGTGACATGCTCCTCGGCGGCGAGAATCCCGTTGGTGGGATCGAGCCCAACCCAGCCCGCGGCGGCGCCGCACCACAACAGCACCCAGGCATGCATCGCCTCGCTGCCCTGCAGCCGTGTCGGATCCGTCGAAGGCGCCGAGCGCAGATAGCCGCTGACATAGGCCGCCGGCAGGCCGATGCCGCGCAGGCCGGAAATCATGATATGCGCGAAATCCTGGCAGACTCCGCGGCGCAGCGCGAACGACATCGGCGGCATGGTGGTGACCGTGGTGGCGCCGATCTCGTAGACGATATCGGCTTTCAAGCGATGGATCAGCTCGATCGCCGCGTCGAGAACGGAGCGGCCGGGCGGAAAACTTTCGCGGGTGTAATCGCGGATCTCGGGATCGAGCGACACCATGCGGCTCGGAAACAGAAAATGCGCCGGCGACATTGGCCCGATATCGCTGGTGGCGAACGCTTCCTCGCGCACCGCTTCCCAAGGTGGCGTCGCCAGCGGCTCGACCGGCGCATCGACGGCGACCCGCGCCTGCAGCCTCACCGTCAGCGTGTCGTGCGGCTCGGCGATCTCGATCCAGGTCAAAACATTGCCGAAGAAATCCTTGCTCTCGCGCCGGTGCATGGGCTCGGGCACGATCTGCAGCGAGGCGACCTGCACCCGCTCGCCGTCGCGCGACACCGGGGTGAGGCGCAGCACGTGGCGCGCGTGCGCGACGGGCGACGCATAGGCGCAAGTGGTGACTTGCCGGACGTCGTAGATCACGCCAGCGCCTCCCAGATGGAATCGGAACGTTCGTTGTTGGTCAGATAAGCCGCGCTGATCGCATCCGACAGCTTCATCAGCGACTGCTCGATGTCCACGATCAAGGCGTCGTCGATCTTGGCGGCGTCGGCCGTGCGCAGCCGAGTCGCGATCGACGCGGCGATCTGCTGCACCGGCGACAGCCGGCCGGTGGAATTTCGCCGCGGCAAGGCGCCGAGATGGATCTCGATGCGGTCGAGCTGAAAGACGACCGAGCGCGGATTGTTCGGATCGAGCATCACCAGATCGATGACCGGCGCCAGCGCCGCGATCATCACATAGCGCTGCCGGTAGCTGATCTGGCTGTCGGCGAGCTCGAGCAGCACGTCGAGGCCGCCGTCCGGCGCGCCGGATTCGGCGAAGCAGCGCACCAGGCGGCAGGTCGAAAGCGCGCGCTCGATGCGGCGGCCGAGCTCGAGAAAGCGCCAGCCGGCGAGCTGGGTCATGTTCTCCTGGGCGAGGCCGGACAGCGACGAGATGATGCGCAACGCCGCCTCGACCCGGTCGTTGATCGCGCTTTCGGCGGGACCCATCGGCAGCGGCGCGCCGATCATGATGGCGAGATCACTGATCGCCCGCCACGCATCGGGAGAAAACCGGTCGCGGATCATCGAGGCCGACGAACGCGCGGCGCCGGCCAGGTAGGGCAGCGATCCTTCGAGATCGCTCCGCGTCAACACCGCGCGCGCGGTCGGCGCGGTGAGCGCTTGGTTCATGTCGTCCGGAATTGCGTTCCAGGCGCCGAGCAGCGCGCCGATGCTGCCGATCACGGCAGCCGCGGCATCGTCGGCTTCGGCGCTGCGATTGATCATGGCGCGAATGAGCCGCAGCGTTGCCTCGGCGCGTTCCACATAGCGGCCGACCCAGAACAGATTGTCGGCAGCGCGGCTCGGCAACAGACCGGAGGCGCGCTGCACCTGCATGCGCTCTGGCGTCGGCAACAGCGTCGTCTCGCCGACCGGGCCGTGGCTCAGCACCCAGGCATCGGCGGTGGCGGCGCCGCGTTGCAGGCTCACCGCCCGCGCATCGGCGCTGTCGGCGATGCGCACGAAACCGCCGGGCATGACCTGCCAGCGCTCGCCGACTTTGGCCAGGAACAGCCGCAAGGTGAACGGCCGCGGCTGCAAGTGGTTGTCGCGCCACACCGGCATGCTCGAGAGCGTCACCGCCTCCTGCGCGACGTAGTCGATGCCGCGGTCGCGGATCGACTGGATGAGCTTTTTGCGCTGTGCGGCGTCGAGCTTGGCCACCAGAATTTCGCTGCCCGGCCGGCCGTCGGTGAACGATTCGGTAAACGCCGCGGCGACGACCATAGTGTCGAGCTTTTCGATCATCGCCTCGCGCATGTCGGCGCGGCCGAGCCACCAGGTCGCGACATTCGACACTTTCAGCGCCGCGCCGAGCACGGTCGGCGCCAGCGCCGGCAGGAACGCCAGCATGGCGCGGGCCTCGACCAAGCCGGCGCCGAGCGAATTGACGATGACGATCTTGCCGTCGCGCACGGCTTGCAGGAGGCCGGCGACGCCGAGGCGCGACGCGGCGTTGAGCTCCAGCGGATCGGCGAAATCGGCGTCGACGCGGCGCAGGATCACCTCGGTGCGGCGCAGCCCCGACACGGTGCGGATGAAGACGCCGTCGTCGCGCACGATGAGGTCTTCACCGTCGACCAGCAGCAGGCCGAGATAGCGCGCCAGATAAGCGTGCTCGAAATAGGTTTCGTTCATCGGCCCCGGCGTCAGCAGGCAGGTGCGCGCGTCGTCCTGGCGATTGAGCGAGACCAGTTCGGCCTGAAAGGCCTGGAAGAACGGCGCGACGCGCTCGACCCGCGCCGTGCGATAGATGTCGGGAATGGCCCGCGACAGCGCCAGGCGGTTTTCGATGGCGTAGCCGGCGCCCGACGGCGCCTGCGCCCGATCGTTGAGCACCCACCATTTGCCGTCGGCGCCGCGGCCGACGTCGACCGCATAAAAGCGCAGATGCGCGCCGCCCGGCGGCGCAACGCCGACCAGCGGCCGCAAGAATTCCGGATTGCCGCCGATCAAAGCCGCCGGCAGTCGCCCCTCGCCGGTCAGCGTCGATGGCCCGTAGGAATCCGCCAGCACCGCTTCGAGCAATTCGGCGCGCTGGATGAGGCCTTGCTCCAGCTGCGTCCACTCGGCGGGCTCGATGATCAGCGGCACATGGCTGAGCGGCCATGGCCTCTCGATGCCCGCGGCATCCTCGTAGACGCGATAGAACACGCCGGAATTGCGCAAATAGCGATCGGCGGCGGCGAAGCGGCGATTGATCTCGTCGCTGCCGAGGCTGGCGAGCATCGACAGCAACGGCTGCCAGTGCGCACGCACCCTGCCGTCGCCGTCCATCATCTCGTCGAAGATTCCCGGCAGCACCCGGTAGCCGGCGACGAACTGCTCCAGCGCGGCCTGTTGTTGTTCGACGGCGATGTCGCGTTGCGCTGTCATGGCGGAAATTTCAGACCGGGCGGCGAAGATCGAGCGTGAGCGGATATTCCAAGGAGATTTCCAGCGGCGGCGGGTCGATCAGCCCGCCGGTATGACCGTGATCCTGGAAGCGGGCGCGGCGGCGCGCTTCGGCTTCATAGGAGTTTATCGGGAAGGTCTCGTAATTGCGGCCGCCGGGATGGGCGACGTGATAGACGCAGCCGCCCAGCGAGCGCCGGTTCCAGGTATCGACTGAAGCGCACGCCTGCGACATATTCGCCGGACCGTCCGGTGGAGGTCAGCGGCACGCGGCGGCCGTTGCAGGTCACGGCGTGGCGATCCGCGTTCATGCCCTCGACCTTGACCTGCAGCCGCTCGACCGAGGAATCGACGAAGCGCACCGTGGCGCCGGCATTGCCCTCCTCGCCCAGCACGTACCAGGGCTCGATCGCTTGGCGCAGTTCGAGGCCAACACCGCCGTTGCGGACGGTGCCGCATACCGGGAAACGGAATTGCCGTTGCGCCTCGAACCATGCCGGATCGAAGGCGTAGCCGGCGGCTTTGAGGTCGTCCAAGACTTCGAGGAAATCCTGCCAGACGAAATGCTCGAGCATGAAGCGGTCGTGCAACGCCGTGCCCCAGCGCACCGGCTTGCCGTCAAGTGGCGCGCGCCAGAACGAAGCGATGAGCGCGCGCAGGAGCAATTGCTGCGCCAGGCTCATGCGCGCATCGGGCGGCATCTCGAACGAGCGGAATTCGACCAGGCCCAGCCGGCCGGTCGGGCCGTCGGGCGAAAACAATTTATCGATACAGATCTCGGTGCGATGGGTGTTGCCGGTGACGTCGACCAGAATGTTACGGAACAAGCGGTCGACCAGCCACGGCGGCACCCAGTCGTCAGCGCTGGGCGGGGGCACCTTGCCGACCGCGATGTCCAGTTCGTAGAGCAAATCCTGGCGCGCCTCGTCGATGCGCGGCGCCTGGCTGGTCGGGCCGACGAACAATCCGGAAAACAGATAAGACAGCGACGGCCGCCGCAGCGCATACAAGACAAGACTCTTCAAGAGATCGGGCCGGCGCAAAAACGGGCTGTCGGCCGGGTTCAAGCCGCCGAGCACCACATGATTGCCGCCGCCGGTGCCGGTATGGCGGCCGTCGATCATGAATTTGTCGGTGCCGAGCCGCGAGCGATGGCCGTCCTCGTAGACCGCTTGGGTGATCTCGACGGCCTCGCGCCACGACGTCGCCGGCTGGATATTGACCTCGATGACGCCGGGATCGGGTGTCACCTTGAGCACGTTGAGCCGCGGATCGGGCGGCGGCCCATAGCCTTCGACGTGAACCGGCAGATTAAGCGCGGCCGCGGTCGCCTCGATGGTGGCGAGCAGATCGAGGTAATCGGCCAATTCCTCGGTTGGCGGCATAAAGACGCAGACGTGACCGTCGCGCACTTCGACGGTCAGCGCCGTGCGCACCGGCGTTGCATCGGCGCCGCCGTTCGCACCCGTTGGGCGCTGCATGACCAGCGCCTCGGGCGCCAGCGGCGGAGCGGCCTCCCGCCGCGCCGCACCGGCGGCAAGCCGCGTCATGGCCGGATGGGTGAGCCGCGGATCGGACAACGGCCGGCGCTCGGCGAACGGATCGGCCGGCACCAGATGCGGATAGTCGACGGGATCGATATGAGGCAGCGATTGCAGCGGCAGCCGGTAGCCGAGCGGCGAATCGCCGGGGACCAAAAACAGTCTCTCGCGCCGCGTGCGCCAGATTTCGCTCAGCCATCCGGGCGGCTTGCCCTGCGCGGTCCAGCGCTGCAGCGGCAGCACGAAACCCACCGGCACCCCGGCATGGTCATCAAACAAACGCAGGATGCGCGCGCGCTCGTGCGGGTCATCGATCTTGAGATCGTCCGGATCAATATTGTCCGGGATCAGACCTAACTTGAGCATCCGGTCGGCCGGGTCCTCGTAAGCGGGCTGCACGTAGTCCGCCATGATTCCCACGCCCGCGGCAATGCTTTCGGCGAGACGCCGGGCATCGGCGGTGACGGGTTGCTGCGCCGGCGTTTCGCGTGCAATCAGATCGGCGTTGCGCCAGATCGGCACGCCGTCGCGGCGCCAGTACAGCGCAAAAGCCCAGCGCGGAATCGGCTCGCCGGGATACCACTTGCCCTGGCCGTAATGCAAAAGCCCGCCCGGCGCGAAACGATCGCGCAGGCGGCGGATCAATTCATCGGCGCGCACGCGCTTCATCGGGCCGAGCGCGTCGGTGTTCCACTCGGCCGATTGATAATCGTCGACGGAAACGAATGTCGGCTCACCGCCCATGGTCAGCCGCACATCTTGCGCGGCGAGATCGGCATCGACCTTGTCGCCGAGCGCGTCGAGCGCGTGCCAGGCTTGGTCGGAAAACGGCGCGGTCACCCGCGGCTGCTCGGCGAGCCGCGTGACGCTCATCTCATAGCTGAACGAAACCTCGGCGGGTTCGACCATGCCGGAGATCGGCGCCGCCGAGTGATAGTGCGGCGTCGCCGCCAGCGGAATGTGACCTTCGCCGCACAGCAAGCCCGACGTGGCGTCGAGCCCGATCCAGCCGGCGCCGGGCAGATACACTTCGGTCCAGGCGTGCAGGTCGGTGAAATCGACCTCGGTGCCGGCGGGGCCGTCGAGCGGTTTTGTGTCCGGCCGCAATTGAATCAGATAGCCGGACACGAAGCGCGCCGGCAGCCCGATTTGACGCAAAATCTGCACCAGCAGCCATGCGGTGTCGCGGCACGAGCCGGCGCCGGATTTCAGCGTTTCTTCCGGCGTCTGCACGCCGGGCTCCATGCGGACGATGTAGCGGATCATGCGCGCCAAGCGCTGGTTGAGCTCGACCAGAAAGTCGACGGTGTTGCGCGGCTCGCGCGATATCGACTGCACGAACTCCTTCAGCCGTTCGCCGGCCGGCTCGGGGCCGACGAAGGCCCAGAGATCTTCCTGCAGGTCGGTGGCGAATTTGAACGGCCACTTGTCGGCGTAGGGCTCGACGAAGAAATCGAACGGATTGATGACTTCCATGTCGGCGAGCAGATCGACGGTGATGGAAAATTCGGAGGTCTTTTCCGGAAACACGAAACGCGCCAGCCAATTGCCGTGCGGGTCCTGCTGCCAGTTCACGAAATGCTGGGCCGGCGTGACGTTAAGCGAGTAACTCGGAATGCGGGTGCGGCAATGCGGCGCCGGCCGCAGCCGCACGATCTGCGGGCCCAGGCTGATCGGCCGGTCATAGGTGTAGCGAGTGGCGTGATGAAGCCCGACAAGGATCGACATGCTGTTACGCGCTACGCCCGGATTTGCCCAAGAATAATGCAATAACCATGCAAGTTCCGGGCCGCCGTCAATACATTTCGGCGCGCGTAGTGAAGCATCAACGTCACCGCCGTGTCTCGGCTCAGGTGCCTCTATGAGAAGGCCCAGAAAGCGGCCTTGATCGCATGGACAGCACTCTGTTCGCGTTGGCAATCTTGTCAAGGATCGTAGACCGCCCATTAGCGCGTTTACGCGCGTCTTTGACGCGCTATGGGCGGCGGCGCTTTCGCGCCGTCCTTGACAAGATTTGGCACCCATGCGATCAAGGCCGCCGTGCACTCAGCGGATGCGTTGATCTGCACAGGCCTTTGGCCGCGGTCAGTCCGGTGATAACCTTGCCGCAACAACGCCGACAAGCCGATGACGGGCGCGCCGTAGGGAGGATTCCATGAAGGACCTGATCAAGCAGTACCTCGATCAAGGGCTATCGCGCAGGCAGCTTGTCTCCGGATTGAGCGCGCTCGGCATGAGCACCGTGGCGGCCAAGGCGATGGCGCAAAATCTCACGCCTGCCGCCCAAAGCGCCGCGCCGGCGACCGAGGCGGCCCCCGCCGCGATCCGCGAGGTCGAGGGCAATGGCGGAAAACTTTTCGTCGAGCAGCTCAAATCGGCCGGCGTCGAGCACGTCTTCTTCAATCCCTCGACCGGCGACCATCCGATCTTCGACGCGCTGGTTGACGTGCCGGAGATCAACCTGATCAAGGGCATTCAGGAAGGCGCCGTGGTCGGCATGGCCGACGGCTATGCCCGCGCCTCGGGCCGCACCGGCGTCGTCGTGGTTGCCAATATCGGGCTGCCCAACGCCATGACCCAGATGGTCAATACCTGGAAGGACCAGATTCCGATGCTGGTCGCGGTGGCGTCGGTCGATCAGGATGCGCTCGGCCGCGACCAGTGGCAGGAGACCGATCATCACGAGCTGATGACCGAGCCGATCACCAAATGGTTTTGGCAAGCGCAATCGACCGCGGCGCTGGCCGAGACGACGCGGCGCGGCTTGAAATTCGCTTCCACCCCGCCGTGCGGCCCGGTGTTCCTGTCGCTGCCGACCAATACGCTGGACGGTCGGGCGAAAGCGCAGGTCTGGGAACGCAGCAAGTTCGACGTGCCGATGCGCATTCGTCCCGACAAGGACGACGTCGAGAAGGCGGCGCGCATGCTGATCGAGGCGCAGAATCCGCTGATCAGCATCGGCGACGAGATCACCTGGTGCCGCGGCCAGAAGGAATTGCTCGAGCTCGCCGAGCTGCTCGGCGCGCCGGTCGCCGGCGAGATGGGCAATCTCGGCTATTGGTCGAAACCGTTCCCAACCCGGCATCCGCTGTTCATCGGGACGCACCTGCGCACCATGCGCTATCCGGGCAAACCCGACGTGCTGCTCAATCTCGGCAATCGCTGGGGCGAGTTGGCGGCGCCCGGCACCAAGCTGATTTCAATCCGGCTCGATCCGGCTAGCCTCGCGCGCAGCGCGCCGGTCGATCTCGCCATGGTGGCCGATTTGCGCTTGGCCATCGCCGATCTCACCGCGGCGATCCGCAGCATGGCGACTGCGTCGAAGTTAAAAGACATCGCCGACCAGCGCGCCGCCAAGACGCGTGCCTATTCGGCGCAGATGGCGGATGCGCGGCTGGCGATCGCGCGGGGCTTGGCCGATTCTTCGCCGATCAGCATGGAGCGGCTCGGGCTCGAGCTCGAAGCCAATCTCGACCGCGACACCTGCTACGTCGCCGACGTCGATTCCGGAAAAACCATGGACCCGCTGATGGCGTTCGGCGGCGACGACAAGCAATATTTTGGCACCGGCCCGAATGTGTTGGGCTGGGGCATAGCGGCGGCTTTCGGCGTCAAGCTGGCGCGACCCGACGTGCCGGTGGTGTCGGTGGTCGGCGACGGCAGTTTCTGCTTCTCCGGCCCGCAGCCGCTGTGGAGCATGGCGCGCTACAAGGCGCCAGTCACCGTGATCGTGCTCAACAATCACAGCTACAACAACGAGCGCAATCGCATCTGGAACTCGGCCGGCCGGCAGTTCGAGGCCGCGCGCGACATGACCTGCTACAACGGCGATCCCGACGTCGATTTTGCCAAGGCCGCGGGCGCGTTCGGCGTCGAAGGCGAAACCGTCAAGGAGCCGGGCGATCTCAAAGGCGCCTTCGCCCGCGCCAAAACCGCGACGGTCGAAGGCCGGCCGTATCTGCTCGACATTCACATCAAGCGCGAAGGCTTAGGCGCGGTGTCGCAATGGCATCCGCCCTATTCGCTCGCTGACCTGCGCACCCGGAAGGTGTGATCATGCGCATCGCGTTGTCGAGTTTCCTCGCGCTTGCAGTCGTCACCGCCGCGGCGCCGGCTTTCGCGCAAAACGCCAATCCGTTGCCGGCCGGCGACGGCCGCGACATCGTTTCGGTGGCGTGCTCGCAATGCCACTATCTCGGCACCATCGCGAAAATCCGCGACGGCGCCACGGGCTGGCGCATGTACGTCAACAACATGGTGCTGCGCGGCGCGCAATTGACGCCGCCGGAAATCGACAAGGTCGTGGATTACTTGGCACTCAATCTCGGCCCCGGCGTCAACCTGCCGCCGGCAAAGCCGGTGAAACTGCCGGACGGCCACGGCAAGGACTTGGTCGAGACGCGCTGCGGCCTGTGCCACGACCTCGAACGGGTCGCCGCCATCAAGCGCAGCAACAAGGCCTGGCCGGTCATCGTCGCCAACATGGTCGAACGCGGCGCCACCGCCACGCCGGAAGAAGCAAAAGCCATCACCGACTATCTGGCGGCGAATTTCGGCAATTAGGAAACGCGATGAGCCAAAATCTGTCGGCGTTCATCCAGCCCGGCCGCGTGCACCGGCAGATTTACACCGATCCGGCGATCTTCGAGCTCGAGCTGGAGCGCATTTTCGGCGTCGCCTGGATCTATGTCGGCCATGAAAGCCAGGTGAAAAATCCCGGCGATTATTTCCGCACCTTCATCGGCCGCAAGCCCGTCGTGCTGGTGCGCGATGCCGGCGGCGCCATCCGGGTCATTCACAATCAATGCGCCCATCGCGGCTCGCTGGTGGTCGCCAACGATAAGGGCAACGCGGCGGAATTCCAGTGCTGCTATCACGGCTGGACCTATCATCTCGACGGCCGGCTCAAGGCGGTGCCGCTGCAGCACGGCTATCCCGAAAATTTCGATCCGAACAATCAGAGGACCGCGATGACGCAGATCGCGCGGGTGAAAAGCTATCGCGGTTTTGTCTTCGCCAGCGAAGCTGAGGACGGGCCGAGCCTGGAGGACTTCCTCGGCCACATGACCACATCGCTCGACGACATGATCGATCGCGCGCCCGACGGCGAGATCGAGGTCGCGGGCGGCGTGTTCCGGCACGCCTACGACGCCAACTGGAAGCTCTACCTGGAAAACCTGTGCGACGCGGCGCATCCGATCTTCACCCACCGCTCGTCGATCGACGCCGCGCTGGCGCAGCCCGACGATGTTTATTCGGACGGCTCCGGCGAGATCGCCATCCGCCAGATGCGCCAGAACGGCGCGCCCTATAGCTTTTGGGAATCCCAGGTCGGCATTTGGACTTATCCGAACGGCCATTCCTATCTCGGCGACTATCACGACGACGCCAAACTGGTCGCGGCGCTGAAAGACCCGGTATTTCGCGACTACATCGCGGCGCTGGAGAAGAAGAAAGGCAACGCGGAGACGCGTCGCGTGCTCGAAGTGCGGCGCTGGAACAGCAACGTCTATCCGAACCTCTCCTTCATGAGCCAGTTCCAGCAATTGCGCGTCGTGCACCCGGTCGCCGTCAACCGCACCGTCGTCCACACCTATAATTTCCGGCTCAAGGGCGCGCCGGAACAGATGTTCCGCAACACCATAAGCTTTGCCAACACGGTCAACGGCACCGGCTCGCTGGTGCTGACCGACGATCTGGAAATCTACAATCGCATCGGCATGGGCTTGTCGAGCGCCGGCGCCGAATGGATCGAGATCGGCCGCGGATTCGAGAGCGACGTGCCGGATGCCCACGGCGGTCGGCGCGGCCAGAATTCAACCAGCGAAGTTTACATTCGCAACATGCTCGATGCGTGGCTCGGTTATATGACGAACGGCCACACCGCGATGCGGGAAGCCTCATAACGCGGCGATGGCAAGAAGGTCGAAACGCGCTTCAAGGCCGGCGACACGCTCGCGGCGACCGTTCGCGGCACGCGGCAGAACGTCACGACTGCCGGCGCGGCAATCGCTCGACGTCGAACGCTGCGAGCAATTTTTGCTGCACGAAGCGCGGCTGCTCGACGACGGCAAGTTTGACGATTGGCTGGCGCTGTTCACGGCCGAAGCCTGGTACTGGGTACCGAGCGAGCCCGACCAGGCCGATCCGGTCGAGACCGTGTCGCTGATCTACGATGATCGCCGGCTGCTCGAAACCCGCGTGCGGCGGCTGGCCAATCCGCGCATGTATTCGCAAGAGCCGCGCTCGCGCACCAGCCGCATGATCGGCAATGTCAGCATCGAGGAAACGGGAAAAGGCTTCGCCACGGTGCGTTCCAAATTCATGATGATCGAATACCGCCGCGAACAACAACGGCTATTCGGCGGCACCGCGCTGCACCGCCTGGTGCGGGCCGACGGCCGCATCATGATCGCCTGGAAGCGCGTCGACTTGGTCAATTGCGACGCGCCGTTGGACGGCATCACGATTCCGTTTTGATTTATGTCCCCGTCGGCCGGTGCAGCGCGGTGCGGGTGCGCTGCGCGGTGAGCCATTTCGAGCGACCCACCATGCCCAGCGTGAAAGCGCGCAAAGCCGGCGGCCAGGTGGTCGGCAGGCCAAGAAAGTACGAGATGCGTTGCGTGTGCTCGGTCATCGGCCGCTCGCTGCGCTCCCAGGTTTGCAGCGCCGCCGCGACGTCGTCTTCACGCGCCAGATAAACTGCAAGCGACAGCGCGTTCATCATGGCGCAGCCGCCGCCCTGGCCGATATTCGGCGGCAGCGCGTGCGCGGCGTCGCCGACGATGGCGACCTTGCCTGCCGACCAGTGCTTGAGCTTGATCAGGTCGAAGCGATCGTAGCGGCCCTGCTCGCCGATGCGGTCGATCAGCACTTCGAGATGCGGAAACGCGCGCTTCCATTCGTCCTTGCGCACCGGCACCGCCTTCGCCACCTCGTCGCTGTCGAGCATGGTCAGCGCGATATAAATGTCTGTCTCGCTGCACGGCGTGTAGAGCAGGCGGCGGGTGCCCGACCAGTATTCGATGGTCTTGGCGCCGCTGGTTTCAGCGCGCTCCGCCGTGGTCTTGTCCATCAACAACCGCGTACAGCCATCGACCAGATATTTGCGCTTCGCCAACAGGCCTAGCCCGTCGCGCAGCCGCGAATTGCTGCCGTCGGCGCCGACGATCAGATCGGCCTTGATGCGGCGGCCATCGGCCAGAACAAGCTCGCCCTCGGCCGTCGCGCTCGCGGCCGTCGAATTGACGACGATCTCGACCCCGGCGCGCGTCGCCGCGGCGGCGAGCGCGTTGATGACGTTCTGCCGCACGATGCTGAACACGCGGCTGCCTTGCCAGCGATGCACCGAGATCAACCGGGCGTCGCCGTCGCGCACTTCGCGGGTATGGGCGAACGGCGCGCCCTTGACCGCGCCGTCATAGGCACCGACCGCCTCAAGCACGCGCAACCCGTTTTCGTAGATGTAAATGCCCGCGCCGGTGGTGCGCAGCCGATCGCCGCGCTCATGCACGCGCACGCTCCAGCCGCGTTGCGCCAGCGCGCAGGCGGCGGTGAGGCCGGCAAAACCGGCGCCGACGATCTCGGCGTGTCGCTTGCTCATGTATGCACGTGAGAAGACCCAGAGAGCGGCCTTGATCCATATACAGCAGGGTGACGGAAGCAAGTCATCGCATTATGATACGCGCGACCAATAAGGAGGATTCATCCATGGCCCGTCTGCGCCATTTCGCCGTCTGCGTGAACGATCTCGACAAGGCCGCCAAATTCTACGAGACCGTGTTCGATCTCAAGCGCATTGCGCGCGAGGATCTGGACATCGGCTCGGCGATCTACATGAGCGACGGCACGATCAATCTCGCGTTGCTCAATTTCTCGACCGGCGCCGGCACCGCGGCCTCGGACCTGAAAAATCCGAAAGGCTTTGTGGGCGCGCACCATTTCGGCTTCCAGGTCGACGATCTCGCCGAGACCCAGAAGCGCATCGAGGCGAATGGCGGCAAGTTCTTCTTCGATCTCGGCGACGAGCGTCACGGCAATTTCGAGCGCAAGTTCAAGGACCCCGACGGCGTCATCTTCGACATTTCCAAGAACGGCTGGCAGGGCACGGATAGTTACGGGAAGAAGTGACCTTGTCATCGTCCGCGAAGGCGGACGATCCAGTATTCACCGCCGGCGATTACTGGATGCTCCGCCTTCGCGGAGCATGACAGGGTGCTATTTGACAAACTGATTGGTGAACAGATCCTCCACCGGCGACTTCTTCTCGATGATGCCGGCTTTGAGATAAAAATCCTGCAGCTTGGCGACGCGCTCGGGATCGACCGCGCCGAGCACCTTCTGACCCGGATAGATCAGCTTGTCGTAATAGGCGAAGGCTTCCTTGACCTGGCCTTCCTTGCCGGTCCATTCCGGCACGAATTTTACGAAGTCGGTCGCCGCCGCATTCGGATCATCCATGATGTCCTTCATGCCGTGCAGCGCCGCCTTGACGAAGGCGCGCACCATGTCGGGCTTGTCCTTGATGATCTGATCGGACGCGGCGACCGCCTGCGCCATATGCGGGAAGAACTCGTCGGTCGGCAGCACCTTGACGGCCACGCCGGCGGCTTCGACCGGCGGAATCCAATCCGGCACGCCGGCCATGCCGACCGATTTGCCGGTGGCGACCATCTGCCAGACGCCGACCGGGCCGGCGGACTGGATATCGACGTCGTCCTTGGTCAGGCCGGCGCTCGCGAGCAAGCCGAGCAGCGCATAGAACGTGGTGTCCTGGAACGACATCACCGTGATGGTCTTGCCCTTGAGGTCGGCCGGCTTTTCGATGCCGGAATCGGCGCGCACCACGAGCTGCATGAAACCCTTGCCGCCGAACAGGCAGACGATCTTCACCGGCACGCCGTTCTGCCGCACCACGATCGGCGCGTCGGCGACGATGCCGCCGAGCGGCACATTGCCGGCGCCCACTTGCTTCGCGACGTCGACGCCGCCGCGGCCGGTGGCGAAATTGACGGTGAGGCCGGCTTGCTGGAAATAGCCCTTGCCCTGCGCGAGCCGGATCGGCCCGAACGCCGGCAGGAGCGGCGGCGCCGGAAACAGATAGGTGATGGTCTCGTCTGCTCGCGCCTGCGGCGCGGCGCCCAAAACACCAAGGCCGAGCGCGATGCCTCCCGCGCTTTGCAGCAAACGGCGGCGCGATAATCTGTTGACGCGGTCGGACATACATTGCTCCTTCGTGCGCACGGACGACGGCGACGTTGTCGCGCGGCCCCTGCCCTATCGGCGATCCCAGGCTTTGCCACTATACTTGAGCTACTATACTGAAGCTTTTTGGGCGGCGATACGCGCACAATCGGCCCAACAAACAGCGGTCGTTCATGTCCGACGTCGTCCGCCTCGAATACCGCAACGTGACGATGCGTTTTGCGGCAACCGGCAACCGCGGCGTGCTCACCGCAGTGCAGGGCGTAAGTTTTTCGGTGCGCGACGGCGAAGTGGTGTCGCTGATCGGGCCGAGCGGCTGCGGCAAGAGCACGCTGCTCAATATCGGCTCAGGGCTCACGGCGCCGAGCGAGGGCGATGCCTTCGTCGACGGCGAGCGCGTCGCCGGGCCGAATGCCCATGTCGCCTTCATGCTGCAGAAGGATTTGTTGCTGCCGTGGCGCACCGTCGCCGAGAACGTCATGTTCGGCGTCGAGATCCAGGGTGTTGCTGCGGTCGAACGCCGGCAGCGCGCCCAGGCACTCCTGGAAAATTTCAGCCTGGCGGAATTTTCCAATCACTATCCGCACCAATTGTCGGGCGGCATGCGCCAGCGCGTCGCGCTGGCGCGCACGCTCGCGGTCGATCCCCATGTGCTGCTGCTCGACGAGCCGTTCTCCGCCGTGGACGCGCAGACCCGCATGGTGCTGCAACGCGACCTGGCGCAGACGCTGAAGCTTGCCGGCAAGACCGCACTCCTCATTACCCATGATCTCGCGGAAGCGGTGACGCTATCCGACCGCGTGCTGGTCATGAGCCGGCGCCCGGGCGCCATCATCGACGAAATCGCCATCGACATGGCGGGACGCGACAATCCGATCGCGCGGCGGCACGATCCGAAGCTCGGCGACTACGTCGCCCGCCTGATGGACCGCCTCGACATCGGCCACGCTGCGCTGGAGCAGCAGGCGGCGGGAGGCGGCGCGTGAGCGGCGACGCACGCTCCGCGCAGATGCGCAAGGGGACCGCCGCCAGCGTTGCGATGCTCGTCGTCTTTCTGGCGGCGTGGCAATGGGGACCGGGCCTGCTCGGCATCCCGTCCTTCATCGTGCCGCCGCTGTCAGCGGTCGCCGCCGAGTTCGTCCACGCGTTGCGGTTCGACCATTTGCTGCTGCACACCGGAGTCACCGTCGCCGAAGTGCTGGCCGGCTTCATCCTCGGCAGCCTGCTCGGCGCTTTCGCCGGTTATATGCTCGGCATGTCGCCGGTCGCGGAGCTGGCGCTGTCGCCCTATATCCTGGCGCTGCAGATCGCGCCCAAAGTGGCGTTCGCGCCGCTGTTCATTCTTTGGATGGGATTCACCGTCTATCCGAAAATCCTGGTCGCCATCCTAATCGTGTTCTTCCCCGTGATGGTCAACGTGCTGACCGCGGTGCGCACCGTCGACCCCGACCTGATCAATCTCGCCCGCGCCTTCAAGGCGACACGCGCCCAGATTTTCTGGAAGATCGAATTCCCGACCTCGATGCCGCCGATGTTCGCCGGGCTTCGCATCGGCGCCACGCTCGCCGTGGTCGGCGTCGTGGTCGGCGAACTGGTCGGCGGTAATGTCGGCTTGGGCTATCTCCTCACCTTCGGCGAGGGCCAGGCCAACACGCCGCTGGTGTTCGTCTCGATCGTGATGCTCACGGTCGTAGGCGCCATCGCCTATCTCGGCGTGATTTTGGTCGAACGCCGCGTGTTGCATTATCTGCCGGCGCGCGCGGTGGGCGGGAATATTTAGCCGCCGTCATTCCGGGGCCGAGCGAAGCGAGGAGCCCGGAATCCATAATCACGATCAAGGAAGAACTGTCTCGGCCTTCAGCAACCTCACCTTTCGTGATCATGGATTCCGGGCTCGCGAGCTGACGCCCGCGCCCCAGAATGACGCGCTCAATTCGGAAAATGCTCGGCGTGCCAGTCGGCTTCGAGGTTCGGATTGATCTTGCCGTCGATCACGAACACGCCCGGCGCGCCTTCGGCGACCCAGGCTTTGACCGGATCGAGATCGGCCAGCGTGCGCACCGTGGCGGCGCGGGCGCCGTAGCCGCGGGCGATCGCGGCGAAATCGGTGTCGGGGAATTTGACGATGTCGGTAGAAAAGCCTTGCCGGCCGAAGTAGTGAACTTCGGCGGCATAGGACGCGTCGTTATAGACCAGGATGCACATGCGCAAGCCGAGGCGGACCGTGGTTTCCATGTCGGCCATCGACATCAAGAAACCGCCGTCGCCGGTGCCGAGCACCGCGAGTTTTTCGGGATTGGCGATGGCGAGGCCAATGGCCGAAGGCAGACCGAGGCCGACAGACTGGAACGAATGGCTGAGGCATGAGGCGCGCGGGTTCGGCACGCGCAGATAGCGCGGCACCCAACCGCAGAAATGGCCAGAGTCCGATGCCACCACGCGATCGGCCGGCAAAATGGCATCGACCGCCTTGCTCAAGGTGCGTGGGTCGATGTACTGCGCGCTCGACTCATCCGGGTGCGGATAGTGATGATTGTCGCCCGAGCGGATGCGCTCGCGCATGGCGTTGTTGCGACGGCCGGCTTTGTTATTCCCCGCGCCGCGTTTGCCGAGCTCCGCCAGCAACGCTTGCGCGGTCGCTTTGGCGTCGCCGTGCACCGCAAGCTGCACCGGCATCTGATAGCCGAGTTTCGGTGCGTCGACATCGACCTGCGCCACCACGGCGCCGGGCGCGATCAGCTTGCCTTTCTTGGTGGTCCATTGCGTGAGGCTGGCGCCGAATGCCAGGATGAAATCGCTTTCGGCAATCAGCTCATCGGCGACTGGAGACGAAAAGCCGCCGCTGATGCCGACCGACCAGGGATTGCCCGAAAACAGTCCGTGGCCGCACACCGACGTCGCCAACAGCGCGCCGGTGCCATCGGCAAGCGCGACCAAGTCCTGCTCCGCATCGGAGATCACCGCGCCGCGGCCGCCGAGAATGAGCGGGCGCTGCGCGCGGGCCAACGCATCGGCAAGGCGCGCGACGGCGCGCGGATCGGGATGCAGCCGGCCGGGCGCCGGCGGAAGTTCGAGCGGCGGCAGGTTGGAGGCGAGCGCCGCGTGCTGCACGTCGAGCGGCATGCTCAAGACGACGGTCTGCCGATCGCGCAGCGCGCGGGTGACGGCGCGCAACATGTCGTCGCGCGCCGAGCCCGGCGTGTGCAGCCGCTCCGACACCGCGCCGACGGCACGCACCATTTCGCCTTGCTCGATATAGAAATTGTTCTTCACCGCTCCATTGGGGACATCGCCTGCCAGCACGAGCAGCGGCGTCCGGCTTTTCGCGGCTTCGGCGATGCCGGTCAGTGCATTGGTGAGCCCGGGGCCGGAATGCACGCTCACCAAGGTCAGCTCGCCGGTCGCCTTGGCATAGGCGTCGCCCATGGCCGCGGCGTTGCCTTCGTGCCGCGCCGAGATCAGCTCGACGCCGGCCTCGACCAGGCCGTGGGAAATCTTGAAATTGGCGGTGCCGAGGAGGCCGAAGCAGCGCCGCGCGCCATAGCCGGCGAGGTCCTGCGCGACGACCGACGCGACCGTTGGATTACTACCCATATTCCCTGCTTTCCCTGCCGACCCGACGCGAAAACCTCAAACAATACAAGGCCATGATGGCACAGCGCCGGACCTCGCGGAAGACTTGGGATAAAGCTTCAAACTTAAATCTTCAAGCTTGAAATATATCGCCCACGGTGCCATCATCACCGCGCCTCAAGCAGGACGGCGGCAGCCATGAAGATCGCTTGCCTCGGCGGCGGCCCGGCGGGCCTTTATTTCGCGATCAGCATGAAGCTGCGCGACGCCGCCCACGACATTACCGTGTTCGAGCGCAACAAGCCGGACGACACGTTCGGCTGGGGCGTGGTGCTGTCCGACGAAACGTTCGAGAACCTCGCCAAGAACGATCCGCTGAGCGCTGGAGAGATCCGCCGTCATTTCGCCTATTGGGACGATATCGCGGTGCATTATCGCGGCCAGAAGATCGTCTCGACCGGCCACGGCTTTTCCGGCATCGCGCGCAAGAAGCTGTTGCAGCTCTTGCAACAGCGCGCCCGCGGACTCGGCATCGAGCTGCGGTTCGAGACCGAGATCGCCAGCGCCGCGGAGCTGGCCAAGACCCACGATCTGGTCGTCGCCGCCGACGGATTGAATTCAAAGACGCGCAACGAATTCGCCGCGCATTTCAAGCCCGGCGTCGAGTTGCGCAAAAACAAATTCGTCTGGCTCGGCACCCATCAGAAATTCGACGACGCCTTCACCTTCATCTTCGAGGAAACCGAACACGGCTGGATCTGGGCGCACGCCTATCAGTTCGACGCCGACACCGCGACCTTCATCGTCGAATGCGCCGACGACACCTGGCAAAAGTTCGGCTTCGGCACGATGAGCCAAGAGGACAACTGCCGGGCCTGCGAGACGATTTTTGCAAAATATCTCGGCGGCCACCGGCTGATGTCGAACGCGGCGCATTTGCGCGGTTCGGCCTGGCTGAATTTCCCGCGCGTGCTGTGCGAGAAATGGTCATATGAGAATATCGTGCTCATGGGCGACGCCGCCGCGACCGCGCATTTCTCGGTCGGCTCCGGCACAAAACTCGCCATGGAGAGCGCGATCGCCATGGCGAACTATTTGCGCAGTGAGCCGACCATGGCCGCGGCGTTTGCCAAATACGAGGACGCGCGGCGCACCGAAGTGTTGCGGCTGCAATCCGCGGCGCGCAATTCGCTGGAATGGTTCGAGGACGTCGAGCGCTACCTGCATCTCGATCCGGTGCAGTTCAACTATTCGCTGCTGACGCGCTCGCAGCGCATCAGCCACGAGAATTTGCGGCTGCGCGACAAGAAATGGCTAGAGGGCGCGGAAGCCTGGTTCCAGCGCCTCGCCGGCGCCGGCGATAATTTAATTCGCCGGCCGATGTTCGCGCCGTTCCGCCTGCGCGACGTGCGGCTGAAAAACCGGATCGTGGTGTCGCCGATGGCGCAATACAAAGCGATCGACGGCTGTCCGACCGATTGGCACCTGGTGCATTACGGTGAGCGCGCCAAGGGCGGCGCGGGTCTCGTCTGCATCGAGATGACCTGCGTCAGCCCGGAAGGCCGCATCACGCCCGGCTGCACCGGGATGTATGCGCCCGAGCACGAAGCGGCGTGGCAGCGCATCGTCGATTTCGTCCACGCCGAGACCGACGCAAAAATCTGCTGCCAGCTCGGCCATTCCGGCGCCAAGGGCTCGACGCAACTCGGCTGGGAGGAGATGGACGCGCCGCTCAATTCCGGCAACTGGCCGGTGCTGGCGCCGTCGGCGATCGCCTGGTCGCCGCGCAACCAGATCGCCCGCGCCATGACGCGCGCCGACATGGATTTGGTGCGCGATCAGTTCGTTGCGTCGGCCGAAATGGCGGCGCGCGCCGGTTTCGACATGCTCGAAATCCACTGCGCGCACGGCTATCTCCTTTCGTCGTTCATCACGCCGCTGACCAACAAACGCACCGATGCGTATGGCGGCTCGCTGGAGAACCGCATGCGCTATCCGCTGGAAATCTTCCACGCGGTGCGCGCGGTGTGGCCGGCGGAAAAGCCGATCTCGGTGCGCATTTCCGCCAACGACTGGGTCGGCCCTGACGGCGTCGAGCCGCGCGACGCGGTCGCCATCAGCCGCCTATTGCAGGAGGCCGGCGTCGATATCTGCGACGTGTCGGCCGGCCAGACCTCGATCGCCGCGCGGCCGGTCTATGGCCGCATGTTCCAGACGCCGTTCTCCGACCGCATCCGCAACGAGACCGGCATGGCGACCATGGCGGTCGGCAACATCTTTGAGCCGGACCACGTCAACTCGATCCTGATGGCGGGCCGCGCCGACCTGGTCTGCCTAGCGCGGCCGCATCTCGCCGATCCGTACTGGACCTTGCACGCCGCGGCAAAGCTCGGCGACCGCGGCGAGGCCTGGCCGCCGCCCTATTATGCCGGGCGCGATCAGCTCCATCGGCTCTCCGGCGGCGGCGAGCCAACAACAACGGCGGTATGATGACCGATCTCACAGGCAAACATGCACTCGTCACCGGCGGCGGCAGCGGCATCGGCGCGGCAATCGCTTTCGGCCTGGCCGACGCCGGCGCCAGCGTCACCATTTGCGGGCGCAGGCTGGAAGATCTCGAATTCACCGCCGAGCGGCACGACAACATTCATGTCGAAGCCGCCGATGTCACCGATCAGGCTTCGATCGAACGGCTCTACAAGCGTGCGCAGAAAGCGCGCGGCAAATTCAGCATCGTCGTCGCCAATGCCGGCACGGCGGAAAGCGCGCCGGCCGAAGCCGTCTCGCTCGAGCTTTGGAACAGGATGCTGGCCGTCAATCTCACCGGCGCGTTTTTTTCAGTGCAGCCGGCGCTCGCCGGCATGCGCGAGCAAAAATGGGGACGCATCATCTTCACCGCCTCGACGGCGGGGCTGAAGGGCTACCCCTATGTGGCGCCCTACGTCGCCGCCAAGCACGGCGTCATCGGCTTGACGCGCGCACTCGCCGTCGAAACCGCGAAGGACTACATCACCGTCAATGCGGTCTGTCCCGGCTTCACCGAAACCACGCTGCTCGACCGCGCCGTCGACCGCATTGTCGCGGCGACGAAACGCAGCGAAGCCGAGGCGCGGAAAATGCTGGAGGCCAACAATCCGCAGGGCCGCTTCATCCAGCCGCAGGAAGTGGCCGACGCGGTGCTGTGGCTGTGCACGGAAGGCAGCGCCGGCATCACCGGCCAGGCGATCTCGGTATCCGGAGGCGAGACATGGTAAGCGCGCCGCTGCCGGCCATCGCGGAACTGAAAGAGAGCGACAGCAAGGCGCGGCTGCGGCTATGGATCAGGCTGCTGCGCGCCAGCCGGCTGATCGAAAGCGTGGCGCGCGAGCGGCTGAAGGCGCAGTTCAACGCCACCTTGCCGCGCTTCGACGTCATGGCGGCGCTCTACCGCAACACCGACGGCATGCTGATGAGCGAGATTTCGCGGTTCCTGATGGTGTCGAACGGCAACATCACCGGCATCGTCGACCGCCTGGTCTCCGACGGCCTGGTCGCGCGCGCCCAGCGCAATGGCGACCGCCGCACCTCGTTCATCAGCCTCACCCGCAAGGGCCGCATCCTGTTCGCCGACATGGCGGCGGCGCACGAAAGCTGGGTCGATGAATTGCTCGGCGGGCTGTCGGTGCGCGACGCCGAGCAGATGTCGGCCAAGCTGAAATCGTTCCGCAGCGACTGGGAGGGCGAAGCATGACCAAAAAAATGGCGGCGCTCAGGCCCGCGCATTTTCTCTGGCGCATGGACGGCGCCGTCGCCGTGATCCAGCTGAACCGGCCGGAACGCAAGAATCCGCTCACCTTCGAGTCCTACGCCGAGCTGCGCGACACCTTCCGCGACCTCGCTTCTGCCGACGACGTCCATGCCGTGGTGTTTCTGCCCAACGGCGGCAATTTCTGTTCCGGCGGCGACGTGCATGAGATCATCGGCCCGCTCATTGCCATGGATATGAGACAGCTGCTGGCGTTTACGCGGATGACCGGCGATCTGGTCAAGGCCATGCTCCACTGCGGCAAGCCGATCATCGCCGCGGTCGATGGCGTGGCGGCCGGCGCCGGCGCCATTATCGCCATGGCCGCGGATTTGCGCCTCGCCACGCCGGGTGCGCAGACCGCGTTCCTGTTCAATCGGGTCGGGCTCGCCGGCTGCGACATGGGGGCGTGTGCGATGCTGCCACGCATCATCGGCCAGGGCCGCGCCGCGGAATTGCTCTTCACCGGCCGCGCCATGACGGCGGAGGAAGGCGAGGCCTGGGGTTTTTTCAACAGGGTAGTTACAGCCGATGCCTTGGAGCGGGAAGCGCTGGCGCTCGCGCAAAGAATCGCGGCGGGCCCGACCTTCGCCAACGGCATCACCAAGACGCAGCTCGTTGCCGAATGGTCGATGAGCCTCGATCAGGCCATCGAGGCCGAGGCGCAGGCGCAGGCGATCTGCATGCAGACCAACGATTTTCAGCGCGCCTATCGCGCTTTCATCGCCAAGCAAAAACCGGTGTTCGAGGGCGACTAGTGGCGGACAAGAGCTTTCTCAGCTGGCCGTTCTTCACCGACCGCCATCGCGCGCTGGCGGCGAGCCTCGAGCAATGGTGCGCGAAGAACCTGCCGGCCGATCATGGCGACATCGATGCCACCTGCCGCGAGCTGGTGCAGAAGCTCGGCCGCGATGGTTGGCTGATGCATACCGCGCCCGATCCTGACGCGCCGGCTATGCTCGATGTGCGCACGCTCTGCCTGATCCGCGAGACGCTGGCGCGCCACGACGGCCTTGCCGATTTCGCATTCGCCATGCAGGGCCTCGGCGCCGGTCCGATCAGCCTGTTCGGCAATGCCAAGCAGCGCGAATGGCTCAAACGCACGCGCAGCGGCGGCGCCATCGCCGCCTTCGCGCTGACCGAGCAGCAATCCGGCTCCGACGTCGCCAATATCGCGCTGACGGCGAAACGCTACGGCGACGGTTTTGTGCTGGACGGCGAAAAAACCTGGATTTCCAACGGTGGCATCGCCGATCTCTACGTGGTGTTCGCGCGCACCGGCGAAGGCCCCGGCGCCAAGGGCCTCTCGGCCTTTCTGCTGCCGAGTAAATTGCCCGGCTTTTCCGTCGCCGACCGCATCGATGTCATCGCGCCGCATCCGCTGGCGCGGCTGAAGTTCGAGCGCGTCACCGTGCCGGCTTCCGCCATGATCGGCGCGCCGGGCGATGGATTCAAAGTCGCGATGGCGACGCTCGATATTTTCCGCGCGACCGTCGGCGCCGCGGCGCTCGGTTTCGCCCGCCGCGCGCTCGATGAATCCATTGCGCGTGCGAAAAGCCGAAAATTGTTCGGCGGACCACTCGCCGATCTGCAGATGGTGCAAGGCTCCCTCGCCGAAATGGCGCTCGACGTCGATGCCGCGGCGCTGCTGGTCTATCGCGCCGCCTGGGCCAAGGACAACGGCGCCGCGCGCGTGACGCGTGAAGCGGCCATGGCGAAACTTTACGCCACCGAGCGCGCGCAACAAGTGATCGACAAGGCGGTGCAGCTGCACGGCGGCGATGGCGTCCGCCGCGGCCACATCGTCGAGCGGCTCTATCGCGAAATCCGCGCGCTGCGCATCTACGAAGGCGCGTCCGAAGTGCAGAAAGTCATCATCGCACGGCAAATGCTTTCAGGAGCGTGACCATGCCATCGCTCGGCCGCTCGGCCCACACCGACACCTTCACCCGCGACAATCTCCCGCCGCCGCCGCAGTGGCCGGAGATTTCGCTCGCCGGCTTCGACTATCCGGAGACGCTCAACATCGGCGTCGAACTGACCGACCGCATAGTGGCTCGCGGTTTTGGCGACCACGTGGCGCTGATCGGCAACGGCCGCCGCCGCACCTACAAGGAGCTGTCGGACTGGACCAACCGCATTGCGCATGCGCTCACCGAGGATTTCGGCATCAAGCCCGGCAACCGCATCCTGGTCCGCTCCGCCAACAATCCGGCCATGGTGGCGTGCTGGTTGGCGGCGACGAAGGCCGGAGCCGTGGTGGTCAACACCATGCCGATGCTGCGCTCAGGCGAATTGGCGAAAATTATCGATAAGGCCGAAGTGGCGCTGGCGCTGTGCGACACAAGGCTGATGGACGAGCTCGCCACCTGCGCCAAGACCTCGAAATTCCTCAAGCAGGTGATCGGCTTCGACGGCACCGCCAATCACGACGCCGAGCTCGACCGTATCGCGCTGAGCAAGGCGGTGACCTTCGACGCGGTGCCGACCGGGCGCGACGACGTGGCGCTGCTCGGCTTCACCTCGGGCACCACCGGCGAGCCCAAGGCGACCATGCATTTCCATCGCGATCTCCTGATCATCGCCGACGGCTATGCCAAGGAAGTCCTCAACGTGACGCCCGACGACATTTTCGTCGGCTCGCCGCCGCTCGCCTTCACCTTCGGCCTCGGCGGGCTCGCGATCTTTCCGCTGCGCTTCGGCGCCACCGCGACGCTTTTGGAAAACGCCTCGCCCGCCAACATGATCGAGATCATCGAGACCTACAAAGCGACCATCTCGTTCACGGCGCCGACGGCTTACCGCGCAATGCTGGCGGCAATGAACCAGGGCGCCAATCTTTCCTCATTGCGGGCGGCGGTGTCCGCCGGCGAGACCTTGCCGGCGCCGGTGTTCAACGATTGGGTCAAAAAGACCGGCAAGCCGATCCTCGACGGCATCGGCTCGACCGAAATGCTGCACATCTTCATCTCCAACCGCTTCGGCGACGCGGCGCCGGCCACCACCGGCAAGCCGGTGACCGGCTACGAGGCCAAGATCGTCGACGACGACATGAAGGAGAAGCCGCGCGGCGAAGTCGGCAAGCTCGCGGTGCGCGGCCCGACCGGCTGCCGCTATCTCGCCGACAAGCGGCAGAGCGCGTATGTCCGCGACGGCTGGAATTTGACCGGCGACGCGTTCACGCAAGACGAGAACGGCTATTTCCATTTCGCCGCGCGCAACGACGACATGATCATCTCTGCCGGCTACAACATCGCCGGGCCAGAGGTGGAAGCCGCGCTGCTGTCGCATCCCGACGTCAAGGAATGCGCGGTGATCGGCGCGCCGGACGAAGGCCGCGGCCAGATCGTCGAGGCCCATGTGGTGCTGACCGAAGGCGTCATCGCCGGCGTCGACACGGTCAAGCGATTGCAGGATCACGTCAAGGCGACCATCGCGCCGTTCAAATATCCGCGCTCGGTGAAATTCACCGACGCGCTGCCGAAGACGCCGACCGGAAAAATCCAGCGCTTTCGCCTGCGGCCGGGGGCGTCATGAGCGAGACCTACGAGTTTCTCCATCCGCAAAGCTGGAAAAAGCCAAAGGGCTTTGCCAACGGCATCGTGGCCGAAGGCCGCGTGGTGTTCCTCGCCGGCCAGATCGGCTGGAATGCGGAGCAAGAATTCGACAGCGCGGATTTCGTCGCGCAAGCGCGCCAGGCGCTGGCGAACATCGTCGCGCTGGTTGCCGAAGCCGGCGGCAGGCCGGAGCACATCACGCGGCTGACCTGGTTCGTCACCGACAAGAAAGACTATCTGTCGCGGTTGAGCGAGCTCGGCCAAGCTTACCGCGCGGTCATGGGCAAGCATTTTCCGACCATGACCCTGGTGCAAGTGGTGGCCTTAGTCGAGGATTTGGCCAAAGTTGAGATCGAAGCTACAGCCGTGGTGCCGCACCGATGACTGCCACGGCAGACATGGACACCGCAACGCGCGAGCGCCTGACCGAGGCGGCGCGCGCTTGCCGGATTCTCGACATGGAGGGGCACGGCGACATGACCCTCGGCCACCTCTCGCTGCGCGAGGCCGGCGGCCGCGGATTCTGGATGAAGCGCAATCAGATCGGACTGGGCGAAGTTTTGGGCGTGGATGATTTCGTGCTGGTCGATTGGGACGGCCGACAAATCGCCGGCAGCGGCGGCCGCCATTCCGAGTGGCCGATCCATTCGGAGATTTTTCGCGCGCGTACCGACGTCAATGTGGTGGTCCACACCCATCCGTTCTATGCCAGCGTGTTTTCGGCGGCGACCGAAACGCTGCAGCCCTATACGCTCGATGCCGATCAATTCACCGACGTGCCGCGCCACGAGGCCGACGTGGCGCTGATCACGCTTAAGAGCGAGGGCGAAGCAATTGCGCATTCGCTCGGGCAGGACTTTGCCATGCTTTTGGGCAATCACGGCGTGGTGTTTTGCGGCGGCAGTATCGAGCAGGCGATCTGCGCCGGAATATTTCTGGAAAAAGCCTGCAAAGCGCACATCATCGGCCGCGCCGCGAATCTGAAGACCGCCATGCCGGATCGCGCGGTGCGCGATAAGCGACATCGGCAAATCTCGACGCCGGCGCACTGGCAGCATTCCTACCGCTATTTCTGCCGCAAGCTCGAGGCGCGCGCCAAAGCCGGCGGCGGGCCCGCGATCTTCGGCTGAACGCGCGATGCGCCCCGCATGAATATCGAGACGCCCGACAGCGAAGTCCGTTACATCGGCAAGCCGCTGCGCCGGCGCGAGGATGTGCGCTTCCTGCGCGGCAAGGGGCTGTTTGTCGATGACGTGGCGCCGCCCGGGACGGCGTGGTGCGCGTTCGTGCGCAGCCCCCATGGCCATGCGCGCATCCGTGGCCTCTCCACCACGATCGCAGCCAGCATGCCCGGCGTGCTGTTGACGCTGACCGCCGAAGACTGGCAGCGCGCCGGCCACGGCGAGCTCACCGTCGTGCATCCGATGCCGTTTTCCGACGGCCGGCCGATGAACAACGCGCCGCGGCCGGCTTTCGCCGGCGACAAAGTGCGCCACGTCGGCGACATCGTCGCCGCCGTGGTGGCGGAGAGCCGCTTCGCGGCGGAAGACGCCGCCGAGGCGGTCGCGGTCGACTATGAGCCGCTGCCAAGCGTGTGCGATCCGCGCGCGGCACTCGCGCCCGGCGCGCCGCTCTTGCATGAGCGCTTCGGCTCCAACATCGTGTTCGATATCGAGCGCGGCAATCGCGAGAAAACCGAAGCCGCGCTGGCCGGCGCCGCCAAAATCGTCGCGCTCGAGCCGCACAACAGCCGGCTCGCCGCCAATCCGCTGGAGCCGCGCGCCTATCTCTGCGAATACGACGCGGCGAGCGACCGCTACACGCTCTATGCCACGACCCAGCAGCCGCATTATCTGCGCCGATGGCTGTCGGTGTACACGCTGCATATCCCCGAGCACAAAATCCGCGTCGTCTCGCCCGACGTCGGCGGCGGTTTCGGCGTGAAGGGCAATTTCGCCGTCGAAGTCTCGACCATCGCCTGGGCGGCACAACTGCTGCGCCGGCCGGTGCGCTGGACCGCGACGCGCACTGACACGTTCCTGTCCGACGCCCAGGCGCGCGATCACCATACCCAGGCCCGCATGGGTTTCGACCGCGACGGCCGCATCGTCGCCATGCAGGTCGATACGCTGGCGGCGCTCGGCGGCTACTTGAGCAATTTCGCGCCGAGCATTCCCGGCAACTCGTATCCGCAAACCATCACCGGGCTCTATCGCACGCCGAACCTGCATTTGCGCGTGCGCGGCGTCTATACCAATACGGTTCCCGTCGATGCGTATCGCGGCTCCGGCCGGCCGGAGGCGACCTGGACCAACGAACGGCTGATCGAGCGCGCCGCCCACGAGCTCGGCATCGATGCGGTCGAGATGCGCCGGCGCAACCTGATCGGCCGCGCCGACTTTCCCTATCCGGCGCTCGGCGGACGCACTTATGATTCCGGCGATCCGCCGGCGCTCTTGGAAAAACTGCTGGCGCTGGCGGATTACCCGGCCTTGCGCAAGCAACAGGCCGAGCTGCGCGGGCAAAACATTCTCATGGGCATCGGCCTTGCCTGCTTCATCGACAAAGCCGGCACCGGGCCGAGCGCCAATCTCGCTCTGCGCGGCGGCCTGCACGGCGGCTGGGAGAGCGCGATCGTGCGCGTGCATTCCGACGGAAAGATCACCGTGCTCGCCGGCAGCCATTCCCACGGCCAGGGCCACGACATCACCTTTGCGCAGATCGCCGCCGACCGGCTCAAGCTCGACATCGACGACATCCGCCTGGTCGAGGGCGACACCGATCGCATTCCGTTCGGTAACGGCACCTGGGGTGCGCGCTCGGTGTCGGTCGCCGGCACCGCGATCTATCGGGCGTCGGACCGCATCATCGCCAAGGCGCGGTCGATCGCCGCCGAGGCGCTGGAATGCGCCGAGCCGGACATCGTCCATGAGCGCGGGCGGTTCCGGGTGCACGGCACCGACCGCAGCATCAGTTTTGCGACCATCGCCGACCTCGCCTATCACGGCGCCAACCTTGGCGAAGACGGATCGCCCGGCCTCGAAGTCACCGAGTTCTACGATCCGCCCGACACCAACGATCCGCAGGCGATGCATCTCGCCGTCGTCATCGTCGATTCCGACACCGGCGCCGTCACGCTGCGCGCGCTTTACGCTGCGGACGATTGTGGCATGATCGTCAACCCCATGATCGTCGAGGGCCAAGTGCACGGCGGCATGGCCCAGGGCGTCGGCCAGGCATTGATGGAACACATCGTCTATGATCGCGACGGCCAGCTGCTCACAGGCAGTTTCATGGACTACGCCATGCCGCGCGCCGCCGACTTGCCGGCGTTCCACACCGGCTTCATCGCAACGCCGGCACCGAGCAATCCGCTCGGCGTCAAAGGCGGCAGCGAAAGCGGCACCATCGGCGCGCCGGCAGCGATAGGCAACGCCGTGATCGACGCGCTATGGCACCGCGGCGTGCGCGATATCGCCTTGCCGATCAGCGCCGAGACCGTCTGGCGCGCGCTGAAAACCGCGCAAGAGAGCGCGCCGCGTGACTGAGAAAACCGCAACCGTCGCCGCGCGCATTGCCGACGAGCTGGCGTCGTGCGGCGTCAAACTCGTCGCCAGCCTGCCCGACAACTGGCTGATGGACGTCATCAAGACCATCGAGCACGACGTTCGCTTCACGCATGTTCCGGTGAACAGAGAAGAATCCGCGATCGGGCTGTGCTCGGGCGCCTATATGGGCGCGATGGGATCGGCGGCGCTGATGGGCGCCTCCGGCTTCATGACGGTGATCTACGCGCTGACCAAGATCAACTATACTTACGAGATTCCGCTGTTCCTGATGGCGACCTTGCGCGGCGCGGTCGGCGATCATCACAAGCATCACATTTCAAATGGCCTTTACCTGCGGCCGGTGCTGGATGCGATCAGCATGCCGTATCAGATCATCGAAAAGCCCGACGACTTAGGCCTGATCTCGCGCTGCTACCACCACACCCGCACCTTCTCGCGGCCGATGGTGGTGCTGTTCACGCGCGACCTCTTACGCGGGGGCCATTGATGAATTACGTCGAATGCTTCCGCGCCATCGCGCGCCATCGCACCGACGAAATCGTCATCACCTCGGCGGGCAATTCCGGCCAGGCCTGGTGGGCGGCGACACGCGATTCGGTCGCGAGTTTTTATCTCGATGCCTCGATGAGTCTGTCCACCATGTTCGCGTCGGGTCTGGCGCTGGCGCAGCCCGATCTGAAAATCTGGGCGTTTATGGGCGACGGCGCCTTCGCCATGAATCCCGGCATGCTGATGGTCGAGCGGCAGATGAACCTGCCGAACCTCACGCATTTTTTGGTTTCCAATCGCGTCTATGGCGCGACCTCGAACGCCGGTCTGCCGAATGCCGCGCACAACGATTACGCCGCCATCGCGCGGGCTTTTGGTCTCGAACGCGTGTTTGCGTTCCGCGATCTCGCAACACTCGAGCGCGATTTTCCGGCGCTCAAAACCGCGAACGCGCCCGGCCACACTTTCGTGGTGCTCGAGGTCGAGCCGTTCTCGGACGCCGAGCAAAAACTCGAGCAGCCACCGTTCGACGGCCCCGAGCTGAAATTCCGTTTCGGCCGGCATGTCGAGAGCCTCACCGGCTGCGATATTTTCGGGTACCGAATTTAACCTCTTCCTTGTCATGCCCCGCCAACGGGTCCGGCCCGAAGTGGCCGGCCCGATGACAGGCTCCGGCGGGGCACCCAGTAATCACTGACGGGATCGGCGATTACTGGATCATCCGCCTTCGCAGATGATGACAGTGAGGGGACGCGGACAATCAAAAATAAGTATCCAGCACGATCTTATGAAACTCCGGTAAGCGCGGCCCGGCGGCTTGCATCAGATCGCCGACCAGGCGCTGCAAGTCGGCGCCGGACATGTATTCGATCTCGCGGTTGGTCTTGGCGCCCTCTTCGATCACGGCGGGATCGGTCAACACTTCGGCAAAGACACCGCGCAGATAGTCGACGCGGTCGGCCGGCACGTCCGGCGCCGCCACCATGGCGCGCTGCGCCTCGCCGATCTGTTCGCGCAAACTTACGATCCAGGTTTTGTCGGCGGGCAGCGCGGCGGCTTCGCGCAACGTCGGTACGCCGGGCAAATGCGGCCAGCGCTTTGCGCCGAACACCGCCAGCGGCTTGATCGAATCGATGTGCTGAAGCGCCGAATCCGCCGACAACAGGCCGGAATCGACTTCGTTGCGGATGACCGCGAGCGACATGTCGCCGGAGCCGCGATAGCCGGTGACGATTTTCGACTTAAGCCCGAGCACATAGGAGATCGTCGCCTGGACGTCGCTGATGTCGTCGGCCGGGCCGGTCGCCGACCAGGTCAGCGGGTCGGCCTGCATCGCCGCGGCGATCGACTGATAGCGCGCGTCCTTGCCGACGAACCACAGCTTTGGCGCCGACGCCAGTTTGGCGAGCCAGTTCAGCTTGCTGACGTCCCAGGTCACGCCCGGCCGCGCCAGCATCTGGCTGAGGATGGCGGCTTCGGCGCTGCCATTCATGATCGTCAGCCCGTCGGCCGGCCGCACCAAGAGCGTCGCCAGCGCGGCGAGCCCGCCATTGCCGTCTTTGTTCTCGACCAGCACCGTGGCGCCGAGTTTTGCGGCGAGCGCCGGCGTCACCAGCCGCGCGTAAATATCGTAGCCGCCACCGGGCGGCGAACCGACCAGGACGCGAACGGTCTTGCCGCGGTAGAACTCGGCGGCGGTCTCGGCGCGTGCCCGCCGCGGCGCGGCGAGCGATGCCAGCGTTGCGGCCCCGAGAGCGGCGAACAGCCGGCGGTCGAGTAGCGATCGACCCGGACTGCGATGCTTTAGGCGGTGTGGCCGCATGCGCTGCAAGAACTCGAAATGTGTGCGGCTTTTACTTTAAACTGAACATCGCGGACAGGGGCGGCCCGGCAAAACCGGGCCAGCGTGGCGCATTGCCGCGCTTGCTGTTAACACTGCCCCGCAAGACTGAAGCCGGAGTTGGCGATGGCGTATCTCGCGGAAATTCCCTACGGCGCCTATTGGAGCACGCCCTTTGCCAAATGGCAGGGCAGCTTCGCTAACCTGCACAGCGTCGAATTCGCCGCCCATGTCGCCAAGGCGGAGCTGGCCAAGCGGCGCATCGCGCCGGAAGCGTTCGATTACGGCGTGCTCGGCATGACGGTGCCGCAGAAGGCGTCGTTCTACGGCTTGCCGTGGTTCATGGGGCTGATCGGCGGCCCCAAGGTCGGCGGCCCGACCATCGCCCAGGCCTGCGCCACCAGCGTGCGCTGCCTGCTCGCCGGCGCCCAGGAAGTCGAGACTGGGCTCGCGACTACCGCGCTGATCGCGACCTGCGATCGCATCTCTAACGGCCCGCATATTGTTTATCCGAACCCAGCGGCGCCGGGCGGCACTGCCGCGCACGAGAACTGGGTGATGGACAATTTCAGCAACGATCCGCTCGGCGGCCACGCCATGGTGCAGACCGCCGAAAACGTCGCGCGCAAATATCAGATCACCACCGCCGCGCAGCACGAGGTGGTGTTGCGCCGCGGCGAGCAATATGCGGCGGCGCTGGCCAACGACCACGCTTTTCAGAAGCGCTACATGACGTTGCCGTTCGATGTGCCCGCTCCCAATTTCAAGAAAAGCGCCGGAACGCTGCAAGGCGACGAAGGCGTGGTGATGTCGACAGCGGAGGGTCTTGGCAAGCTGCGTCCCGTCATGCCCGACGGTACCGTGACCTTTGGCGGCCAGACTCATCCAGCCGACGGCAGCGCCGCTGTGGTCGTCGCGACGCCGGACAAATGCCGCGAGATGTCGAGCGATAACAACGTGCGCATCGGCATCCTTGGCTTCGGCTTGGCGCGCGCCGAACTGGCGCATATGCCGGAAGCGACCATCCCGGCGGCGAAACAAGCGCTCGATCAAGCCGGGCTGACCATCAAGGACATGGCCACGGTGAAGTCGCACAATCCGTTCGCGGTGAACGACATTATTTTTGCCCGCGAGACCGGCGCCGACCTGATGGCGATGAATAATTACGGCTGCTCGCTGGTATGGGGCCATCCGCAGGGGCCGACCGGGTTGCGCTCGATCATCGAACTGATCGAGGAGCTGGTCATCCGCGGCGGCGGCCGCGGCCTGTTCCAGGGCTGCGCCGCCGGCGATACGGCGATGGCGGTGGTGATCGACGTCGATACGCGCAAGCACTGACACGTTTTAAGGATTGCGGGTGACGGCTCCAGCAACAGCGCGGCGCTTCAAGGTCGGCATCGACGTCGGCGGCACGTTTACCGACTTTTATGTCCGCGAGCCCGGTCGCGAGCCGGTCATCCACAAAGTGCTGTCGACACCGACGGATCCGTCGGTCGGCGTGCTCACCGGCTTGCGCGAGCTGGCCGGCGCGCTCGATGCACCGTTGGCGCTGACCGATTTTCTCGGGCTTGTCGAGGTCATCGTGCACGGCACCACGGTGACGACCAACGCCACGCTGACGCGCCGCGGTGCCAAAACCGGGCTCATTACAACGGCGGGCGTGCGCGACGCGCTGGAAATGCGCCGCGGCATTCGCGAGGAGCGCTACAACAACCGCTACACCAATGTGGCGCCGGTGGTGCCGCGCTATCTGCGCGTCGGCGTGACGGAACGCCTCGACCGCCATGGCCGCACGGTGCAGCCGCTTGCGCTCGACGACGTGCGCGGCGCCATCGCTCTGTTCAAGGCGGAGAACGTCAAGGCGGTGGCGATCTGCTTCATGAACGCTTTCGCCAATCCGGCCCACGAAGCGGAAGCTGCGGCTTTGGTGCGCAAGGAATTGCCAGGCGCGTTCCTCACCACATCGACCGAGTTGTTGCCAGCCATCCGCTTCTACGATCGCGTCAGCACCACCGCGCTCAACGCTTATGTGGGGCCGATCCTCGATCATTACCTCGCTCAATTGCAGCGCCGCCTGAGCGAAGCCGGTTTCGCTGGCGCGCTGCTGATCATGCAATCGAACGGCGGCGTGATGACACCGGAGGTGGCGCGTAAATCGCCGGCGCTGACGCTGCTCTCAGGTCCGGCGGGCGGCCCGATCGCCGGCCTCGCCGCGGCGCGGCCGCACGGCATGGACAGTTGCATCGTCGTCGACATGGGCGGCACCAGCTTTGAAGCGGCGCTGGTCGAGAAAACGCCGGTGGTGATCAAGGAAGGCGAGATCGACCGCCTGCGCTGCGCGCTGCCGATGCTCGGCATCCACACCATCGGTGCCGGCGGCGGCTCTATCGGCTGGATCGACCAAGGCGGCTTGTTGCGCATGGGGCCGCATAGCGCCGGCGCGACGCCGGGGCCGGCCTGCTACGGCCAGGGCGGCGAGCTACCGACCACCACCGACGCAAACCTGGTGCTCGGCTATCTGAGCGCCGATTTCTTCTCCGGCGGCCGCATCAAGCTCGATGCGAAAACCGCGCGCGAGGTCATCGCCAGGAAGATCGCCGCGCCGCTCGGCATGACGGTCGAGCAAGCCGCCGCCGGCATGTATCGCGTCGCCTGCACCAACATGGCGCAGGGCGTGCGCGCGGTGACCATCGAGCGCGGCAGCGATCCGCGCGAATTTCCTCTTGTTGTCGCCGGCGGCGCCGGGCCCTTGCATTCCTGCGTCATCTGCAACGATCTCGACATCGCGCTGCAAATCGTGCCGCGGGAAAGCTCGGTACTGTGCGCGTCCGGCATGCTGATGGGCGACCTGCGCCACGATTTCGTGCGTACTTTCGTCGACCGCTTTCCCGATCTGCGCTGGGACAAGCTCAATGCGCTGATCGCCGAGATGATCGCCACCGGCGACCGCACGCTGGCGAGCGAGAACATCGCGCCGGAGCGGCGCCAGCATGCAGTGACGTTGGACTGCCGTTACCTCAAGCAATACCATGAGGTGTCGTTTCCGGTGCCGCTCGCCGCGATCGAAAACCGCGATGCGGGCGCCATCCTGCGGGCCTTTCACGATGAGCATAACCGGCTGTTCGGCTATTCGCTGGAGCAAGAGGCCACGCCGGTCGAGATCGTCAATGTGCGCGTGCAATCGATCGGCATGACGGAAAAACTCGAGCTTTTGGGCGAGCCGTTCGCCGGCGCCGAGGCCTCGGCCGCGCGCAAGGGCGAACGCCCGGCTTATGTGTTCGAAAAAGAATCGTTCGCAACGATTCCGGTATTCGACGGCCACCGCCTGCGTCACGGCAACCGCATTGCCGGCCCCGCGCTCGTCGAGATGATCACCACCACGGCGTTCATCAGCGCGAGTTATGATGCCGTCACCGACAAATTCGGCTCGCTTCTGATGTATCGCAAGGGCCGCGAGGATCTGGTCCGCGATTGCCTGGGAGCGGCGTCATGACCGCAAGCACAAAAACCGTCGATCCGATCCTGATGTCGGTGTTGGCCCGCACCTTCCGCTCGATCACCGACGAGATGAGCGCCTCGGTGGTGAAGACCACGCGGTCGCCGATCCTGTGCGAGGCCAAAGATTTCGTCACCGGGCTCTACGACGCCCACGGCAATATGCTGGAGCAAACGGAAAACCTGCCGATCCTGGCGTTCTCGCTCGGCCCGGTCTGCAAGCATCTGGTGCGCTACTTCGGCGACGATATTCACGACGGCGACGTGATCTTCCACAACGACGTGTTCTCTTTCGGCAACCAGAACAACGACGTCGCGGTCTATAAGCCGATCTTTCACGACGGCGTAATGGTCGCCTGGGCGGCGGTGAAGGGCCACCAGGCCGACATCGGCGGCGCCGTCCCGGGCGGCTACAATCCCAATGCCAAGGAGGTCTGGCAGGAGGCGCTGCGCATTCCGCCCGTAAAGGTCTACGAGAAGGGCAAGCTACGCCGCGACGTCTGGGATCTGATTTTTGCCAATATCCGCTTCGACATCGTGCAGCACGATCTGAAAGCCCAGATGGGCGCCTGCACCATCGGCGAGCGGCGGATGCGCGCGCTGTTGCAAAAATACGGCCGCGACGTTTTCGAGACCCACAAAACGGCGCTGTTCGACGCCACCGAGAAGATGATGCAGGCCGAAATCGCGCGCATCCCGAACGGCGTCTATAGCGGCGAAGGCATGGTCTATTTCGACGGCCACCACCAGGGCTCGAAATTCACCATCCGCGTCACCATCACGGTCGAGGACGCCCATGTGAAATTCGACTATTCCAAGACCGACGCGCAGACCGACGGCTTCGTCAACGGCACCTATACGTCGAGCGCGTCGGCGACCTTGCTCACCTTCCTGCAATTCATCAATCCCGACATTCCGCACAACGAGGGCATGATCCGCCCGATCGACATCGTCATTCCGGAAGGCACCATCCTCAATGCGCGCTATCCGAAGGCGACCACCTTCGGCAATCATCTGTGCCCGCCCAACGCCGACGCCATCATCCGCGCCCTGGCGCCGGTGATCCCCGATCGGGTCACCGCCGGCTGGAACAATCTCTTGTGCTCGCTCACCACCGGCCTCGATCCGGAGACTCAAGAAAAATATGTCGACATCGGCTTCATGGGATTGAAAGGCGGCTCCGGCGCCATGGAAGGTACCGATGGCTACGATCATATCGGCATGATCGACGCCTCGGGCGGCGTGCTCGACCAGGATTACGAAATGTTCGAGCTGCAGACGCCGCACCAGCTCATCCAACACGAATATATCTGCGACTCCGGCGGCGCCGGCCGCTGGCGCGGCGGGCTCGGCGTCGAGACCAGATTCAAGATCGGCTCGGACGCGACGCAGCTTGTCACCTTCGGCGACGGCGACTTCGAGCCGGCCTTCGGCCTGTTCGGCGGCCACGACAGCATGCTCAACTCCATCGAGCTCAAATACCCCGACGGCACCCGCGTGGTGCCGCGCAACAAGGATTTGATCCTCGGTGTGCCGAAGGGCACGCTCTATCGCCAGATCGCGGGTGGCGGCGGCGGCTACGGCGATCCGAAAAAGCGCGACCGCAAGAAGGTCGCCGAGGAAGTGCGCAACGGCGTGATCTCACCGCAGGCGGCGCGCGACATTTACGGCTTTGATGGCATTGTTAAAGAAGAATTGGGATCGAAAAAATGAATTTCGAGCTCAGCGACGAGCAGGTCCAGATCCGCGACACTTTTGCACGCTTTTGCGACGAACGGATCGCGCCGCGCGCGGCCGAAATCGACGAAGCACACGCGTTCCCGCGCGAATTGTTCGGCGAGGTCGCGGCGCTTGGCTTCTTCGGCATGCGCTATCCGCCGGAAAGCGGCGGCCTTGGGCTCGATCTGATCTCGCTGTGCCTGGCGCTGGAGGAGATTTCGCGCGGCTCGATGTCGCTTGCCGGCTGCGTCACCATGCAGTCGCTGATGGGCACGAAATTTCTCGAAATGCTCGGCAATGCCGACATCAAAAGCCACTTGTTCGCGCCGGCGTTGCGTGGCGAAAAGATCGGCGGCATCTGCATGACCGAGCCGAATGCCGGCAGCGACCTCGGCGGCATCGCCACCTCGGCGCGCAAGGTCGACGGTGGCTATCTGCTCAAGGGCCAGAAGATGTGGGTCACCTCGGCGCCCGTGGCCGATTTCTTCACCGTGTTCGCCCGCGCCGGCGACGAGAAGAAGCTCACGATCTTTTTGGTCGAGAAGAATTTCAAAGGTCTCGCCATCGGCAAGGCGATCGCCAAGATGGGCGTGTGGGCGCTGCCGACCTCGGAGCTCGCCTTCGACGATTGTTTTGTGCCGGATAGCCACCGCCTGAGCCACACCGAAGGTGACGGCGAGGGGCATTTGCGAAAACTCCTTGCCGAAATCCGCATCGTCACCGGCGCGCTGGCGCTCGGCGGCGCCCGCGGCGCGCTCGAAGAGGCGATCCGCTATGCCGGCGAGCGCCAGCAGTTCGGCAAGCCGATCAATAGATATCAAGCCATTCAGCTCAAGCTCGCCGAGATGGCAACGGACCTTGAAGCGGCGCGCCGCCTGGTGCACTACGCCGCCTGGCTCAAGGACAACGACAAGCCGCACCACAAGGAAGCGGCGATGGCAAAGCTGTTCGCCTCGGAAGCCGCGGCCGGCATTTGCGACAAGGCGGCGCGCGTACTCGCCTCCTACGGCTACAGCATGGAATATGCGGTGCAGCGCCACCTGCGCGACATTCGCTTCACTCTGATCGGCGGCGGCACCAGCGAAATTTTGAAACTCGTCATTGCCAAGGAGCTGTCGGCGTGACGGAGCGGAAGATCAAGGTGCTGCTGGCCAAGCCCGGCCTCGACGGCCACGACGTCGGCGCCAAGGTGGTGGTACAGGCGCTAATGGAAGCCGGCTTCGACGTGATCTATACCGGCCTGCGGCAGACGCCCGACGCCATCGCCAAGGCCGCCGCCGAAGCCAAGGTCGACGTCATCGGGCTCTCGATCCTGTCGGGCGCGCACATTCCATTGTGCCGGCGCATCCGCGAGTTGCTGCAGGAGAAGGGGCTTTACGATAAGCTCTGGATCGTCGGCGGCAATATTCCGGAAGAGGACCGCATGGTGCTGCGCCAACTGGGCTTCCGCGGCGTGTTTCCCACCGGCAGCCGCACCGCCGACATCGTTTCGTTCATTCGGGAGAATGTGAAATGACCGAGAAAGAAAAACGCAAGGAAGCTCCCGTCCGCCGCGTGGTCAACGAATCCGGCATTGAGATCAAGCCGCTCTACACCGCTGAAGACGTGATTGCGACCGGCGGCGTCGACTCAAGCCGCGCCGGCGAGGCGCCGTTCACCCGCGGCATCCATCCGCTGATGTACCGGCAGCGGCCGTTCACCATGCGGCAATATACCGGCTTCGCCAACGCCGCCGACACCAACCAGCGCTTCAAATATCTGATCGCCAACGGCCAGACCGGGCTCAACGTCGCCTTCGACCTGGCGACGCAATGCGGCTACGATTCCGACGCGCCGGAAGCGGTCGGCGAAGTCGGCCGGGTCGGCATGGCGGTCGATACCTTGCGCGATTTCGAAGTCGCGTTCGACGGCATCGACCTCGACGCCATCACCGTGTCGCTCACCATCAACGGCGCCGCCGCGATTTTGATCGCGATGTATCTCGCCATGGCGGAGAAGCGCGGCTACGACGTCGCAAAACTGCGTGGCACGGCGCAGAACGATATTCTGAAAGAGTTCATCGGCCGCGGCACCTGGGTGTTCCCGGTCGATCCGTCGGTAAAACTCGTCGCCGACACCATCGAGTATTGCGCCAAGGTGGCGCCGAAATATTCACCGGTGAGCGTCTGCGGCTATCACATCCGCGAATCCGGCGCGACGCCGGCCGAGGAAATGGGCTACGCTTTCGCCATCGCCAAGGCCTATACCGATGCGGCGCTGGCGCGCGGCCTCGATATCGACGAGTTCGCCGGACGCCTCTCGTTCAACTTCAACATTTTCGGCAACCTGTTCGAGCAGGTGGCGAAATTCCGCGCCGGGCGGCGGCTGTGGGCGAAAATCATCCTCGACGGCTACGGCGCCAAGAAGCCGGAATCCGGCTGGCTGCGCATGATCGCCGGCGGCGGCGGCTTTGGCCTCACCATCGAGCAGCCGGAAAACAATATTATGCGCGGCGCCTATTACGCGCTGATCGCGGCGCTCGGCGGCGCGCAGACCATGGCGCTGTGCTGCTACGACGAGGCCTATACGATCCCGACGCCGAAGGCGCAGCGCATCTCGCTGCGCACCATGCAGCTTTTGATCGAGGAGATCGGGCTCGCCGACACCGTCGACCCGCTTGGCGGCTCCTATTACATCGAGAGCCTCACAAATCAGCTCGAGGAAAAAATCGTCGAGGCGATGGATTGGGTCGATGCCCAGGGCGGCATCGTCAAGGCGGTGGCCGACGGCGTGATCCAGGCCAAGGTGTCGGAATACGCGTTCGAGCGGCAAAAGGCGCTGGAGTCAGGCGCGCTGCGCAAGGTGGGCGTCAATTGCTATACCGACACCGACGAAGAGAAACCGCAGGTCGATCTGCACGGCTATGACGAAATGGGCGCCGTCGAGCAGATCGACGCGCTGAAGAAGGTGCGTGCTACGCGTAACAACGCCGCCGTCGAGCGCGCACTCGCTGCCGTGCGCGCGGAAGCCAAAGCCGGGCGCAACGTCATGCCGGCGCTGATGGATGCGGTGAAGGCCTATGCCACGGTCGGCGAGATGACCAACGCGCTGGTCGATGTTTACGGCCGGTTCCAGGAGCCGACAAAACTTTGGCGCAAGGTCGCCTGAAGCAATCGCGCGCGCATCATGAAGCCCGGCGTCATCCTTTCGATGGAGCAAGCCCTGTCGCTCACCTCGGCGACATTGCGCTTCGTGCATCTCGGCTGGCGGGTGATCAAGCTCGAAGCGACGCCGCAGTCGGACGGCGCGCTGCCGGGCGATCCCAACCGCTATATCGGCTCGCTGGTCGCCGACGAGGGCCGGCGCTCCTATTTCATCGGCCCGAACGTCGGCAAGGAATCGATCGCGCTCAATCTGAAGAGCCGCGAAGGCCGCGACGTGCTGCATCGCCTGATCCGCGACCTCAATGTCGACGTGTTCTGCTGCAACACGCTGCCGTCGCGCTACACCGAGCTCGGCATCGACTACGACAGTTTGCGCGCGGTGAAGCCCGACCTGATCTGGGCGGCGATCTCCGCCATGGGGCCGGATTATCCGGATGCCGCCGGCTACGACCCGGCGATCCAGGCCCAGGTCGGCTACATGGAAGTCACCGGCATGCTCGACGGCCCGCCGACGCTTGCCGGCATTCCGCTGGTCGATCTCAAAGCCGGCGACGAGGTCTACGCCAATGTCTGGAAGGCGCTCGCCGAGCGCGCCACGTCCGGGCAAGGGAGCCGCATCGACGTGTCGATGATGCAGGCCGCGGCGGCGTGGCTGATCACGCTGTTGCCGCTGATCGATTTCGATTGCGAGCCGTGGGAGATCACCCGCGCCGGCAACGAACACCGCAAATTCGTGCCGACCAATGCCTATCCGACGAGCGACGGCGCGGTGCTGTTCGCCATCGGCAGCGACGCCGGCTGGCGGCGTTTCACCGAGATACCGAAATTTAACTCCGTCGCGACGCCGCAGCGCACCACCAATGTCGGCCGGGTCGCCGACCGCGTCGCCATCCACGCCGATATCGCGGCGATCACCAAACAACATTCGACCGCCGACCTTCTTGCCGACCTCAAGCGCGCCAAAATCCCGCATGCGCCGATCAATACCGTGCCGCAGGCGATGCAGATCGAGGCCATCGCCAAGCGGCTGACGACCACGACTGCGCCCGACGGCCGCCGCGTGCGGCTGCCGCCGATGGCGGTGGATCAGGCCGGCGCGCCGCACGATTTTTCGTTTCCGCCGCGCTACGGCGAGCATTCGGAAAAAATCCTGCGCGAGGTCGGCTACGACGCCAGCACAATCGCGCGCTTGCGCGACGCGCGCGTCATCGCCGGCCCCGACGCGGTCGCCGCCCGCTCATGACGTTGCAGAATCCGCTGTTACGAAAACCCTCGCGCCTGCTGCCGCGTTGCGTGGTGGTGGTCGGCGCCGGCACCATCGGCCCGGATATCGGCTATTACCTGAAATCCGCCCTGCCCGACGTAAAGCTTTATCTGCTCGATATTTCGCAACCGGCGCTCGACCGCGCCATGCAGCGCTTCACCGACTACACGGAAAAAGCCGTGGCGCGGCGCAAGATGAGCGCAAGCGAGGCCGAAAAGGTTCGCGCCAACGTCCATGCTACGACCGATTATGCGGTGGCGCGCGACGCCGATTGGGCGATCGAGGCCGCGACCGAAGACCTCACACTGAAGCGCAAAATCTTCGCGCAGCTCGAAATCCTAATGCGGCCCGACGCCTGGATCACCTCGAACACCTCTTCGCTGCCGGCGGCGCGGATTTTCGCCGATCTGCGCCACAAGAACCGCGCCACCGTCACCCATTTCTTCGCGCCGGCCTGGCGCAATCCGGTGGTCGAGGTTATCGACACGCCGGCACTCGACCGCGCCGTGCTGGAAGATTTGCGCTGGCTGTTCTGCACCACTGGAAAAGTGCCGCTGGTCACCGCCGACGTGCCCTGCTTCATGCTCGACCGCGTGTTCGACAATTGGTGCAACGAGGCGGCGCATCTGCTGGACCGGGCCAGCGCCGCCGAGATCGATTCGACCGCGGCGGAATTCGTCCATGCCGGGCCGTTCTTCGTGCTCAATCTCGCCCACGGCAATCCTATCATCATCGAGACCAACACGCTGCAGGCCGACGAGGAAGGCGAGCACTACCGACCGGCGGCGATATTCCGCACCGCGGGGACATGGTCCACGGTATCGCCGGGCAAAACCGTGCCGGTCGCGGCGGAGACCGCGGCGGCGATCCGCGACCGCCTGCTCGGCATTTTGATTTCGCAAAGCGGCGATATTCTCGACCGCAACATCGGCGGCGCGGCGGACCTCGAGCTCGGCTGCCGCCTCGCGCTGGGTTTCAAATCGGGGCCGCTGCAATTGATGGACAAGCTCGGCGCGCCGGACGTGGCCCGGATCGGCAAGCGCCTGGCGGAGGAGCGCCCGGGCCTGCCGCTGCCGAAACGCGCTCCGGCCGACTACCAGAATTTTTATCGCGCCGTGCTGGTCGATGACGTGCGCGGCGTGAAGATCATCACCATCCGCCGTCCCGAGGCGCTCAACGCGCTGCATGACGAATTGACCGACGAAATCCTCGGCGTCATCCGGCAGTTCGAGAACGACGCCACGGTGCGCGGTTTCGTCATCACCGGCTACGGCCCGCGCGCCTTCTCGGCCGGCGCCGATATCGGCCGCTTTCCAAAGATGCTCGGCGATGCGCAAGCCGCGGCGCAATATGCGCGCGACTGCTCGCGGCTGCTCTTGCACATCGACCGCATGACGAAGCCCGTGGTCTCGGCGCTCAACGGCATGGCGCTCGGCGGCGGGCTGGAACTGGCGCTGCGCTGCCATGGTGCCGTCGCCATGACCAACGCCTCGCTGCAGCTGCCGGAAATTTTGCTCGGCATTGTGCCCGGGCTCGGCGCCATGGTTGTGCCTTATCGCCGCTGGCCGAACGCGGCGGCGACGTTTCACGCCATGATGCGTCACGCCGAGCGGGTCTCGGCCAAAACGGCGCACGAGCTCGGCATCGTCGGTCGATTGAGCGACGACTTCGCCGCGATGATCGAGAGCGCGGTCGAGCGCGTGCACGCGCTCACCGGGCAACTGCAAGCGCCAACAGACGGTGCCGTTGCGATCGAGCCGCCGACGCCGGGCGATGCAGTCGCCTTCAACGGCCAAAAGCTCAGCATGGAAGTGACGCGGATTTTGGAGCGCGCCATTGTCGATGCCGCGGCGGCCCCGACTTTCGACACCGCGCTCGAAATCGGCTATCGCGCCTTTGGCTCGAGCGCCTGCACGGCAGCGGCGCGCGAAGGCATCGACGCCTTTCTGCAGCGCCGCCCAGCGGATTTCACGAAGACCGGTTAGCCGTCAGCTGCCGGCGCATCATCGGGTAATGCGTGTTCTTTCCGGTGAACGGCGGAAAGCTTTTGAAATGCGCGCGCAATTCGTGACGCACCGGCGACGCCATCGCGGCATTGAAGGCTTCAGGCGAATCGAACGCGACTTCATTGCCGATCATGTAATCCGCCGGCTTAAGGATGCCAGGCGCGCCGGCGTCGATCGGCAAATAGCACAGTACGGATCTGATCTGCGGCAGCTTGCCGAGAATCGGCGGATGGTCGGCGACGTAGTGCGAGACGAATTCCGCGACGTTTTCCGCCGGATGGTGATAGCGCACCACATAGGAGAACGGCGCGCGCAGCGGCCCCGGATTTGGCGCGTCGGCGACCGGAAAAAACCGCCGCTCGAAACGCGTGCCGGTGGCGGCAACGGGCATTTCGGCAAGACTTTGCCTGAAACGCGGGTCGGACAGGCCGGCTTGCAATTTCTCCTTGGTGGGAAATTGCAGCATGGCCATGAGCAACGGCCCGGGGCCGTCGTTATTGAACGGATCATGAGTGCCGCCGCGCAGCGGCCGGTACAGATCGACCGCGGTCAATTCCGGCAGCGCCAGCCATGCCGGCGCGGCATCCCGGTCCGCCCAGGCCTGCACGGCCGCCTCAAGACTCAGGTCGCCGCTGCAAGCGACCTCATAGACAAAATCTGCCACGGTACCCTCGGCCTTCACGCCCCGATGCCCAGCGCCACGGACTCATCATGGCGCAGGCGATGTCAAGGACCAAGGCGGACATCACGATTTGACCGCGTCGCTTGCGCTCGGGATCGCGGTGAACATCCGCGTTTTGTCGTCGTAGGCGAACAGCTCGGCGTAGCGCCCCCAAGCCGTTGCCCGGCGCAACGTTCCCTGCGCATCGGGGCCGGTCAAATGATCCTCGAGCTCGATCTCAAATCTCATACGCGGCGCGCTGCGGCTCTCCCGATCGCCAAGCACGCGGCAGATGTGCGCGGCAAGCGGCACAAATCGAAGCAGGTGCTCCCTGAACAGCCGCTTGCGCTCCTCGGTGCCGCCGTGCGCGAACACGCGGCCCGCGGCGGTGAGCTTCAACGCGCCGTCCTTGAGCTCGGCGAACTCAAGAATGTGAAGCGCCTCGGCAATTGGAAACAGATCGTCCACTTCCAGTGTGAGCGCGCTGGCGAGCGTCGCCAGCTCCGCCTCTCCGCCATAGGGTGGCGCGGCCAGCTTCTCGACCAATCCGCTGATCCGGCTCACCGAAGCGCGCGGCAACGGCTGGACAATTCCGCCGTGAACCTGGCCCATGGCGCCGATGGATGCGACTGTCCGCGCCGTCAGCACCGAATAAATTTCGTCGACGATGCTGCGGAACTCACCGTCCAGCCGGTTGCGCGGTTGCGCCAGCGGGATGGGGATTTCGGCGGCAATCCGCCCCGGATTTGACGCCAGGATCAGCACGCGGTCGCACATCAGCACGGCTTCCTCGACGTTGTGCGTCACCATGAGCACAGAATTAGTGGGCAGCTCGCGCTCTATCCACAAATCCAAAAAGTCGGTGCGCAGCGTCTCGGCGGTGAGAACATCGAGCGCTGAAAACGGCTCGTCCATCAGCAGGACGACGGGTTGGGTGACGATCGCCCTGGCAAAGCCGACGCGCTGGCGCATGCCGCCGGACAGCTCACGCGGGTAAGCAGACTGGAAGCCGTCGAGGCCGATGAGATCGATGGCGGACTGCGCGCGGCGGCGCGCCTCGTCGCGCGGCAAGCCGAGCGCTTCGAGGCCGGCTTCGACGTTTTCAAGCACCGTGAGCCACGGGAACAGCGCGAAGGTCTGGAACACGACCGCGATGCCTTCGGACGGCCCCGCGAGCGGCGCTCCCCGGTAGCGGACTTCACCGGATGTCGGCTTGATGAGCCCGCCGGCTATGCGCAGCAACGTCGATTTTCCCGAGCCGGAGCGGCCGAGGAGACCGAGAATCTCCCCATTGCGCAACGACATGTCGATGTCCGCCAGCACCGACAACGGTTCGCCGGAAGGCTTGGCGAAAACCATGCTGACTTTGCGCAGATCGATGTTCGCGCCGTTTGGATCTCCGGTCATGTCCTGTTCTCAATCGAGCCGCGTTCGGCGTTCCGCCAACGCATAGAGCGGCCGCCACAGCAGACGGTTCACCGATACGACGAGCACCGACATCACCGCGATGCCAAGCGCAATCCGCGGATAGTCGCCGGCTTCGGTCATGCGCGCGATGTAGGCGCCCAGCCCCGAACCGTCGATCCTGGTCGAGCCCCAACTGACCACTTCCGAAACGATGCTCGCATTCCAGGCGCCGCCCGACGCGGTGATGGCGCCGGTCACATAATAGGGGAAAATTCCCGGCAGCAGCACGTCGCGCCACCAGCGCCAGCCGGGTATCCGGAAGCTCGCGGCCGCTTCCCGCAAATCCGTCGGAAAAGCGCTGGCGCCTGCGATCACGTTGAACAGGATGTACCATTGGGTGCCGAGGATCATCAGCGGGCTTAGCCAGATTTTCGGCGCGAGGTCGAACCGCACGATGAGATAGACCGCGACGGGGTACAGCAGGTTCGCCGGAAAGGCGGCGAGAAACTGCGCGACCGGCTGGACCTTTTCGGCGAGATTGGGACGCAGGCCGACGGCGACGCCGATCGGTACCCAGATCAACGTCGCAATGGCGATGAGGATGGCGACGCGGAGCAGCGTGAGGCCGCCGTTGCCGATGACGTCGGAGACATCCGCCCAGGTGAGCTCGGCGCCGATATATTGCAACAGAAACCACCCGATATAGGCGGTGCCCGCCGCGATGAGTCCGAGCCACGCCAGATCGAGCAGCCGCGACGACGGCAGTCGCGCTGCAAGCGTGCGAACCGACGCCGGAAACGACAATCGCGCTCGCGCCGCGGCTTGCACCAATATTCCGATCGGCTCGGAGACCGCCTTCACCAGCCGCGTCCGCCGCAGCAGATGCAGCACCCAGCTCCGCGGCACCACCTGCGCGGCGGTCTGCTCGTAGCGGAACTTGTCCGCCCAGGCCACCAACGGACGGAACAGCAGCTGGTCGTAAATGAGAATCGTGATCGTCATCGCCAGGATCGCCCAGCCGACGGCGACAAGATCGCGCTCCTCGATCGCGCGTGCGACGTAGGAACCAATCCCGGGCAGCGCGATGTGCAGGTCGCCGACGGAAATCGCTTCCGACGCCACCACGAAGAACCAGCCGCCGGACATGGACATCATCGTGTTCCAGATCAGGCCCGGCATGGCGAACGGCACTTCGAGCCGCCAGAACCGCTGCCAGCCGGAGAACCGGAAGCTGCGGCTCGCTTCGTCGAGATCGTGCGGAATCGTTCGCAGCGCCTGAAAGAAGCTGAACGCCATGTTCCAGGCCTGGCTGGTGAAGATTGCGAAGATGGCGGCAAGCTCCGCCCCCAGCATGTTGCCCGGAAACAGCGAGACGAAGAAAACGACCGTAAAGGACAGATAGCCAAGCACCGGCACGGATTGGAGAACGTCAAGCAGCGGGATCAGCACCATTTCGGCGCGGCGGCTCTTGGCGGCCAGCGTCGCATAGATGAAGGTGAATAGCAGCGAGGCAACGAGCGCCGCCAACATACGCAGCGTGGTTCGCAACGCATAGGCCGGTAACGCCATGGGCGACAGCGAGATTTCGGGCTGCTTCCCAGCAATCAACGGCGCGACCATCTGGCGGGCGCCGGCCCCGACCATGATGATGATCGCGACAACCAGCAGCACGGCAACCAAATCCGGCCACCCGGCGGCCCGCCGCTGCCACACCCCTCCTCTCAGGACTTCGGCATGATGCTCCAAACTTGCCCCCCATCGGCGGTCGGTGAGAAGAAACGCGATATGCCCGAAATGCCGCATTGACCTGCATCAAGTCCATGCTCCGGCATAGCACCGTCGCGTCGCGGTGTATTTCCTCTGCTCGCACCGGCCGCGACCATGCCATATAAAGTGCTCCGGTAAGATGACTGCACGACCGGCCCGAGGACTGCTTTGGTGGAATTGGCGCGCGTGACCCTGGAGGACAAATACACCCTCCAATCCGGACGCATCTATCTGTCGGGGATTCAGGCGCTGGTGCGCCTGCCGCTGATGCAACGCGCACGCGACCGCGCCGCGGGCCTCAACACCGCGGGCTTCATCTCCGGCTATCGCGGCTCGCCGCTCGGCACCTACGACAGCGCGCTGTGGCAGGCCAAGGCGCTGCTCGAGCAGAACGACATCCGCTTTCAGCCCGGGCTGAACGAAGACCTTGCCGCCACCGCGGTGTGGGGCAGCCAGCAGGTCGGCCTGTTTCCCGGCGCCACGGTCGATGGCGTGTTCGGCATCTGGTACGGCAAAGGCCCCGGCGTCGATCGCTCCCTCGACGTGCTGCGCCATGCCAATTGGGCCGGCACCGCGCCGCACGGCGGCGTGCTGGCCATCTCGGGCGACGATCACGGCGCGCAAAGCACCACCACCGCTTATCAGTGTGAGCAGGCTTTCGAGGCGGCGATGATGCCGATCCTCAATCCGGCGACCATCCAGGATTATCTCGATCTCGGGCTGTTCGGTTTCGCGCTGTCGCGGTTTTGCGGCTGCTGGGTCGCGTTCAAGGCGGCGAGCGAAGCGGTGGACAGCTCCGCTTCGGTCTACGTCGATCCGCAGCGCGTGACGGTGACGATGCCGCACGATTTCGCCATGCCGCCGGGCGGCCTGCATATTCGCTGGCCGCGCGGCGGCATGGATTGGGCGGTCGAGCAGGAGCGCCGTCTGCACGGCCCAAAGCTCGCCGCGGCCCAGGCATTTGCCCGTGCCAATGGCCTCGACCGCGTGGTGATCGATTCGCCGCGACCGCGCCTCGGCATCGTCACCACCGGCAAAGCCTATCTCGACGTCCGGCAGGCGCTCTGCGAACTCGGCATCACCGAACAACGCGCCGCCGCGCTCGGTATCCGCGTCTATAAAGTCGCGCTGGCCTGGCCGTTGGAGCCGCAAGGTGCGCTGGCCTTCGCGCAAAACCTCAAGGACATTCTGGTCGTCGAAGAGAAGCGCGGCTTCGTCGAGAACCAGTTGGTAAAACTCTTCTATAATGTCGAGGCGTCGCGGCGGCCAAGCATCGTCGGCAAGACCGACGAGACCGGCGCAGTGCTTCTTCCCTCCACCGGCGAGCTGACGCCGACCATGGTGGCGCGCGCCATCGTCGCGCGCTTGAAGCGGTTCGGCGACGCAACGCAATTCGACGAGCGCTTGGCGCGGCTCGAAGCCTTCGAGCGGCCGGCGTCGCCGGTGTCGAACATCCAGCGCACGCCGTTTTTCTGCTCGGGCTGTCCGCACAACACCTCGACGCGGGTGCCCGAAGGCAGCCGCGCCATGGCCGGCATCGGCTGCCACAGCATGGCGCTGTTCATGCCCGACCGCCACACCGCCACGCTGACCCATATGGGCGGCGAAGGCGTCAACTGGATCGGGCAAGCGCCGTTCACCACCGAGCGGCACGTTTTCCAGAATCTCGGCGATGGCACTTATGCGCATAGCGGGCTGATGGCGATCCGCGCCGCCGCCGCCGCCGGCGTCAACATCACCTACAAGATTCTCTATAACGACGCGGTCGCCATGACCGGCGGCCAGCCAGTGGAAGGCGCGATGACGGTGCCGCAGATCGCCCAGCAGGTGCTGGCCGAAGGCGCGCGCCGCGTCGTCATCGTTGCCGACGAGCCGGGTAAATATCCGAAGCATGCCGGCTTTCCCGTGGGCGTCGCCATCCGCCATCGCGACGATCTCGATGCCGTGCAGCGCGAGCTGCGCGACATCGCGGGCCTCACCGTGCTGATCTACGACCAGACCTGCGCGGCGGAGAAGCGCCGCCGCCGCAAGCGCGGAAAATTTCCGGATCCGCCGCAGCGCGTTTTCATCAACGACGCCGTGTGCGAAGGCTGCGGCGATTGCTCGGAGAAATCGAACTGCATTGCGGTAGCGCCGGTCGAGACCGAATTCGGCCGCAAGCGCCGCATCGACCAGTCGAACTGCAACAAGGATTTTTCCTGCCTCAAGGGCTTTTGCCCGAGCTTTGTCACCGTGCGCGGCGCCACCCCGCGCAAGCTCGGCGGCCTTGCGGCCAACGACAGCCTGTTTGCCAACCTGCCCGATCCGAAGGCGCCGCCGCTCGAGCGGCCCTATGGGATCCTCGTCACCGGCGTCGGCGGCACCGGCGTCGTCACGCTGGGCGCGCTCATCGGCATGGCGGCGCATCTCGAAGGCAAAGGCTGCACCGTGCTCGACATCAGTGGGCTCGCGCAAAAGAACGGCGCGGTGATGAGCCACGTGCGGCTCGCGCCGCAACCGGAAGATCTTTACGCGGTGCGCGTCGCTTCGGGCGGCGCCGACGTGCTGCTGGCCTGCGATCCGGTGGTGGCCGCGAGCCCCGCCGCGCTGTCGCGCCTGCAGACCGGTGCCACCAAGGCCATCGTCAACAGCCATGCGCAACCGACCGCCGCCTTCATCTTCAAGCCCGACATCGATTTCGAGACCGCCAAAATGCTGCAAGCGATCAAAACGGCGGCGGGCGACGGCGGGGCGGACACGATCGATGCCACCGCGCTGGCCGCGGCGCTGATGGGCGATTCCATCGCCGCCAATCTGTTCATGCTTGGCTATGCGTTCCAGAAAGGGCTTCTGCCGCTCACGCTCGCGGCCATCGAGCGCGCCATTGAGCTCAACGGCGTCGCCGTCGACGCCAACAAACGCAGTTTTGGCTTCGGCCGCCTCGCCGCCCACGATCGCGCCCAGGTCGAGGCGCAGGTGCGCAGCGCCTTGCGCGACGATGCAGCGCCCGAACCGCAGGGGCTCGACGCCCTGGTCGAACACCGCGCCGCTTTTCTTAAAAGCTACCAGAACGCCGCTTACGCGCAGCGCTATCGCAACGCGGTGCGAACGATCCGCATCGCCGAAGCAAAGCTTGCCCGCGGCTTTTCCGGCTTGGCGGAGACGACAGCGCGCAACCTGTTCACGCTGATGGCCTACAAGGACGAATACGAAGTGGCGCGGCTCTATAGCGATGGCGCGTTTTTGAAAAAACTGCAGCGCCAGTTCGATGGCGACTTCACGCTCGACTATCATCTGGCGCCGCCGCTATTGGCGCGGCGCGATCCGGCGACCGGCGAGCCGAAGAAACGCGCCTTCGGCCCCTGGATGCGCCATGTGTTCAGGCTCCTGACGTGGCTCCGCCCGTTGCGCGGCACCGCGCTCGACATTTTCGGCTACACCCAGGAACGCCGCATGGAACGGCGCTTGATCGCCGACTACGAAGCCATCCTTCGCGAGCTTTCGGCAACGCTAAGTTCGGACAACCACGCGCTCGCAATCGAGATCGCTTCGCTGCCGGCGAAGATGCGCGGTTTCGGCCACATCAAGGCGCGCAATGTCGAGAGCGCCAAAGCGTGCGAGGCCGAGCTGCTCGTGCTGCTGCGCAGCAAACATACTCAGGCATCGGCGGCTTGATCGGTTCGATCTCTCAGTCGACGGCGGCGGGCACCGCGATGGCGGAATAAGCCTCGGCCATGGCCGGCGCCAGCGTGTAGCTCCAGGTGCGATTGCAGCTGTAGCAGACGAACGTGGTCCGCTGCATTGCGGGAGATTTCGGGTGCGGAACCGAAGTGACATAGATCAGCGGATTCCCGCACTTGGGACAGAGCGCCGTCAAATCCTGGTCTTCGGACATAGCGCGATCCGGCAATACCGCCGCCAATCGTAGTTTCAAAGGTTAAACTTTTCGAAAACCGCCAAAAACGCCGGCAGCATGCCGATAAGTCATGCACGCGCAGCCATCTCGGCGCGGCGCGACCCAGATCGAGGTGGGATTTTACGGAAAAATACACGTCCGAGTATCGCATCGGAACCGCGAGACTGTGAATGGCCCGATCGACGCCGTCGAGATCGACTTCGAGCGCCGAAACTTCCGCGGTGGTCACGTCATTTTGCAATCGCGCTTCGATCCTTCTCAGGCGGCGGTACATGGCGTTCAGGCGCTCGGTGACGAGCCATTTGTAGCCTTTGGGCGCATAGCTGAACAGCGGCAGGACAATGGCAATGACCGCCGCCACCACTGCGATGGTCCGTCGCGCATAGTTGGTCATCCAGAACGGCAGATACCGGTTCAGCAACGAAGGACCGTTCTTATAGAAATCAATCGCGCTCTCGGAAACCGGATATTCCGGATCGGTCGGCTTGGGAAATTCACCGGCTTGTTGAAACGGCCCGGGCTTGCCGTGCGTTTCCATGATGGCCCGTGCCAGCAGATCGATGATCGCGGGATGGATGTCTTTGCGCACCAGCACGACGTTGCTGGCGGCAATGAGGATCAGGTCGGTGGATGGAACGATCCTCTCAAAATCGATGACCGCCCGCGGCAGCACCAATCGAACGAGAAACGGAAAAATGCGGGTGAGAGCCTCGGCTTCCGTAAAGCTCATGGGGCGAACGCGGGAGCTTGCCAGCAAGGAGCGGAGAATTGGCGAATCCAGAGCAAAGGGGAGAAACAGGGCATCGATCTTGCCGTCATTCATGGCGTTGACCGCGTCTTGCGCCGAGAGGCCCAACAGCGTCGCGGTTTCAGAAGTGACGCCGCTGATATCGAGAATCTTTTCGGTTATCGGCCGTTGGCCGCTGCCTTCCGGCCCCAAGGCGATGCGTTTGCCCTTGAGCTGGCGCAAATCCGTTATCGTTTCAGCCGCACTGTAAAACAGCCAATAGACTTGATAGTTGATGCTTCCCATCGACAACAAGTCCGGTGATTGCGTGCCGTCCGAGATGCCCGCCTGCACGATACCCGCCGTCACGCCGGAATGCGGGTCGTTGAGAAGCGCGAGGTTTTCCACCGCACCATTGGTCAGGCGCACATCAACGTCCACGCCAGAGCGAGCAAGGATCGTCCGATAGCTGTTGCCGATGGTCTGGTAGATTTGATTTCTCTGGCCGGTGGCGATGGTGATTTTCTTCGGCGGTGAGGGAATCAAAATCTCCAACGCGAGCCAGACGATGGCCGCACTGCACAGGATCGCGGCCAGAACAATGGACAGATGCCAACGATTGAAACCCAGCATGACTATCTCGTCCCGGTTTGCCGCCGCCGTCGCCGATTGTTGCGCCGACGATCGGCGTGACGAATGCGCGTCGTCCCGCAATTGTTTCGTTTTGCCGAAAAGCAGCACGGCAGCCGGCGCGCCTGGGCACCGCTCGCCAGCCCTTCAATTTGTCGTCTGAATTCCACGCGTACGGGGCCGCGCCCCGCGTCGTCCGCAAAGCCCTATCACGTTTCGACGCGAAGCATGTGCCCTATTTCATGTGCGCGACCGGCCGGCTTGGCTCACTGTCCTTGAATTCGCGCATCGGCAGACCAACCGCAGGCGTCATGTCGGCTTGGGAGTCTCGCACGTTTGATAGCGGCGCGCGCAAAATCACTGCCTCCGTTCGCACGTCCGCGCCTTCGGCCTACCGGGCGTGGCGGGACCCGCGGCTTGCACGGCCCGGTCGAAAACGATGCACAAGGACACCGCGCGACTGCAGCAGAGAGCCCGTTTTCAGGGCAAAAACAGACGTCGCGATTTCAAAACATCACTTATGTTTCTGACTCATAACCGACATGGCGTGGACGGCGTTGTGATGCGCCGCTTCGTCGTCACCTTCTTTTGATCCGCTGGACGCCGCTCGCGGCTTTCGCATCACGAAGCCATTTTCTAACATTCCGGCAGTCAAAAGTTCGTCGGCAAAATGCCGAAGCAAGAAACTCAACTCGCCGGAACATCATCGACTTGTTTGTTCGAACGACTCGATCAGTTTTGAAATCGAGGCCGGGAAGGCTTTCGGCCTCAAATATGGAGGCTGACATGTTGCGTATTTCTAAAATCGCTGTTCTGAAAAACATCCCGGCGATTGTGACTTTGTTATCGCTCGCCGTCTTGGGCGGCATGGCGCTGGCGGCGCAGGACAGGTACACGCTGAAATTGGGCAAGCTCTCGTTTGCCGACTTCAAAGGATACGAAAACTGGCGGGATGTCGCGGTCAGTCAGACCGAAACTCAGTTGAAAGTGATCGTGGCGAATGACGTGATGATGAACGCGTATAGGCAAGGTCTTCCCGCCGACGGCAAGTTTTTTCCCGAGGGCTCTAAGATTGTGAAGATCGAGTGGAGTTTTAAAAAGAACCCCGTGGCGCCGTATTCCGTGAATGTGCCGGACACTCTGAAAGCTGTTGACGTCATCGAAAAAGATACCAAGAGATTCCCGGACACGCACGGATGGGCATACGCCAACTTCATCTATGATGCCGCGTCTGACACTTTTGCGCCTGAGGGAACTGAGCCCAACTGCGGCTACGCCTGCCACACGACGGTGGCGGCAAAGGATTACATTTTCACGGCCTATCCCAAGAGGTAGCCGGCCCGGCCGCGTTCGATGCCAAACCGAAAGCGAAGGCGTCATGGCCTTCGCCAATAAGCGCAACGGCAACATACAACAGCAAGGAGACGTTACATGATCCGCAAAGCGAAAGCCGTTTGGCACGGCACCGGCCGCGCGGGCAGCGGTCATCTGTCCACCGATTCCGGCGTGCTCGCAGAGACCCCGTATTCTTTCAGGACGCGGTTCGAGAACGAGAAGGGCACTAACCCCGAAGAGCTCATCGCCGCGGCGCATGCCGGTTGCTTCACCATGGCGCTGGCGTTTGGGCTGCAGGCCGGCGGCTATACGCCGACCGAGCTCACCACCGAGGCCGCGGTCACGCTGGAACCCGAAGGCCAAGGTTTTCGCATCAGCCGGTCGGCGCTGACGCTGCGCGCCAAAGTGCCGAACCTGGACGAAACCGCGTTTGTTCGCATGGCCGGTGAAGCCGAGAAGAACTGCCCGGTCTCCAAGGTCCTCAACGCCGCAATCACCTTGGACGCCAAATTGATCTGAGGCGTCCGTAGCAATGGTTCGAACCCACCAACCGGGCCTGGTCGTTTTCAGATCGGTGCTGCCCGAAGACACGCCGAAAGCCGATTCCATCAGCTCGTTACTAGCTGGCGCCTCGCTCAAGCGACGGCCAAGCCGCCTCCGGCTCGTCCGGCGGCACCGACGACAACAGCGCCCGCGTGTGCGCATGCTGCGGATCGGCAAAAACCTTCTCGACGGCGCCCTCCTCGACGATCTCGCCGCCATACATCACCAGCACGCGGCTGCACAGGTGACGCACCACGGACAGATCGTGGGATATGAACAGCATGGCGAAGCCGAGCTCGGCGCGCAGCCGCGCCAGGAGATTCAGAAGCTGCGCCTGGATCGAGACATCGAGGCCGGAGACGATCTCGTCGGCGATGAGGATTTTCGGCAAGGTACACAGCGCACGCGCGATGTTGATGCGCTGCCGCTGCCCGCCGGACAATTGGCCGGGAAGCCTTGCGGCGAAATCGGTCGATAGGCCGACCTCGGCGAGCAATTCTCTGGTCCGTGCCAGGCGCTCGTCCCAGCTTGAATGCCGGCTCCCCGCTTCCATCGCCTGGGTGACGATGCTCGCCACGCGCCGCCGCGGATTGAGCGCCGATTGCGGATCCTGAAACACCATCTGCAAGCTCGCCGCGTTGCGCACGCGGCTGCGCAGCGACGGCTCGGTGAGGTCCTCGCCATTGAGCAGGATTTTTCCGCCCGTCGGCAGTTCCAATCCGACCAGCATTTTGGCGATGGTGCTCTTGCCGCTGCCGCTCTCGCCGACCAGGGCGACGAATTCATTCTCGGCAATGCTGAACGAGGCCTGCTTGACCGCGGCAACATTGCGCGCGGCGGCAAACAAACCGCCGCCGGTCGTATAGTGCTTTTGCAAAACCTCGACTTGCAGCAACGGCCGGCCGGCCGCGCCCGCCGCAACGCTATCGCCAGCCATCGCCGCAATGGTCCGCGTCGCCGCGGCGCGAATGCAGGCGACATGATGATCGGCGGCGACGGCAATGTCCGGCGGCTCGCCGCGGCGGCACGCTTCGGCGGCAAGCGGACATCGCGGCGCGAAATGGCAACCGGATAGATTTTTGAGCTGGCGCAAGCTCGGCATCTGGTCCGGCATGACGTAAAGCGCGCGCCGCTCGGCGCGCAGCGACGGATTGGCGAGCTGCAGGCAGCGCGTATAGGGATGCGCCGGGGTCGACAGCACGGCGCGCGCCGGCCCGCTCTCGACGGCGCGGCCGGCATACATCACGGTGACCTGGTCGCACAGTTGCGCGGCAAGCCGCAGGTCGTGGGTGATGAAGATGACCGCAGTGCCGTGCTGGCGCTGCATGTCGGCGATCAGCGCCAGGATCGGCGGATGCATGGTGACGTCGAGTGCGGTGGTCGGCTCGTCGGCGATGACCAGGCGCGGATTTGAGGAAAAGGCCAAAGCGATCAGCACGCGCTGGCACATGCCGCCGGACAATTGATGCGGATATTGCGTCAGCAGTTCCGCGGCGCGCGGCAGCCTCGCCGCCGTCAGCATGGCGACCGCGCGGTCGCGGCGCGTGCCACGGCTGCCGTCGCCGAGCCGCGCCAAATGCTCGTCGAATTGCGCCCCGATGGTGCGCACCGGATTGAGCGAGGTCATCGGCGCCTGCGGGATGAAGGCGATGGCGCGGCCGAGCAGCGCGCGCCGCGCGCCCGGCGCCATGCGCAAAAGGTCTTCGCCTTCGAACAGCAGCGAACCCGACGAAATCGCAAAACCGGCCGGCACGAGCTGCGCGATGGCGCGGCCGACCATGGATTTGCCGGCGCCTGATTCGCCGACGAGGCCAAGGATTTTTCCCGGCTCAAGGTCGAACGACAGCGCGCGGATCGCCGGCACCGTCGCGCCGTCGATGCGGGCGCCGACCACCAGGTTCTTGGCTTGCAGCGCCAGCATGGTCAGCGCCCGGTTTCCGCAAGCCGCACGTCGAGCGTGCGGCGCAGCCCGTCGCCCAAAAGATTGAACGCGGTGACGGTCAGGAAAATCGCAAAAATCGGCAGCAGCAGATTCCATGGCGACTGATAGACGTATTGCCGCGCGTCGGCGATCATCTGGCCCCAGGCCGGCGTGTTGGCGCCGACGCCAAGCCCGATGAAGGACAAGATCGCCTCGACAACGACCGCGATCGCCATTTCCAGGCTGATGAGCGTGATCAGCAGCGGTGTCGTCGCCGGCAGCACCTCGCGAACGATGGTCTGCCAGTGGGTGAAGCCGAGGAGCCGGGCAGCGGCGACATAATCGTGCCGGGTCACAATCAGCACTTCGCTGCGCAGCACGCGGCAAAACCGAGTCCAGTCCACCAGCACGATGGCCAGGATGACCTTGCTCAAGCCGACGCCGAGCCCGACCATCAAGATCAACGACAGGATCACCGGCGGAAACGACATCCAAACGTCGACCAGGCGCCCGATCAACCAATCCACGGCGCCGCCGAAATAGCCGGAAATGTGCGCCAGGATGGTGCCGATGATCATGGCGCCCAGTGAAGCGAACAGCGCCACCAGCATCGCGGTGCGCGCGCCAAAAATCAGCCGCGACAGCACGCAGCGGCCGAGGCTGTCGGTACCCATTGGATAATTCAGGTCGCCGCCGTCGGCCCAGGCCGGCGGCTGCAGGATCGCCAGCAGGTTCTGGTCGCCGGGATCGTGCGGCGCGATCCAGCCGGCGAACACCGCGCAAAACGCAATGCAAAAAATCATGCCGAGCGCGATCAGGACGCGCGGCGAGCGCAGCGAACGGGACAAGGCGCTCGTCATCAGCGCACCCGCAGTTTTGGATTGAGCACGACATAAAGACTGTCGACCGCCGTGTTGATCAGCAACACGACGATGCAATAGGTCAGCCCGATGGCCTGAATGAGCGGCAGGTCGGCGTTGCGCACGGCGTCGACCATCAGGTTGCCCATGCCCGGATAGGAATAAATCACCTCGACCAGAAGCGTGCCCGAGAACAAAATGCCGAATTGCACGCCGGCGAGCGTGAGCGTCGGCAAGGACGCGTTCTTCAGCGCGTGGCTGAGCAGGATATGCCGCTCAGACAAGCCGCGCAGCCGCGCCTGTTGGATGTAATCTTCCAGATAAACGTCGAACAGGCTGGAGCGCAGCACCCGCATGATGGTCGGCGAGAACGCCAACCCGAGCGCGACCGCCGGTAATATCAGATGCTGACATGCGCTCCAGAACACGTCGAGGCGCCCGGCCAGCAAGGAATCGAGCAGCAGAAAGCCGGTGATGTGCGGCAGCGGCAGTCCTGGCGAAACTTGGCCGGTGAACGGCAGCCATTGCAGCAGCACGCCGAACACGAACAGCAGGATCAGTCCCCAGAGAAATTCCGGAATCGACAACAGCACGATCGAGGCGAGGTCCGCCACCGGCTCGAACAGCGTGCCGCGCAGGCGGAACAGGATTAAGCCGCCGCCGAGCCCGAGGATCGCCGCGATCGCCATGGCGCAGGCGGCAAGCTGGATCGTCGCCGGCAACGTGGCTGCGACCAGCTCGCCGGCATCGCGGCGTAAAGCAATGGAGCGGCCGAAATCGCCGTGCAGGGCGTCGGATAGCCAGATCAGGTATTGCTGCGGCAGGGGCTTATCGAGGCCCATTTCGCGGCGCTTATCTTCGATTTCCGCAATCGTCGCATTCGGCGGCAAAGACATCGCCGCCGGGTCGACCGGCAATAGCCGCAGGATGCAGAACAGCAGCGCCGAGACGATCAGCAGGATCGGGATCGCGGCGATGAGGCGGCGCGCGATCAGTTTCAGGACGGTGGCGGTCATTTTGCTGCGCCTACTTTATACCAAGCGCAGCGCTGTAAAACCTCAGCTCCACCGCAGCGTCTGCGGCAACACCCAGCCATTGGCATATTTCGTATAGGCCAGATTCTTCTTGCGCACGATCGTCACCACGCTTTGCAACAGCGGCACCGTGGCGCCGTTTTCCACCGCGTAGCGTTCCAGATCGCGGTAGCCGGCGATGCGCTTGTCGTAGTCGGCGACGCCGAACAGCGCCAGGACCCGATTGCCAATATCCTCGTCCTTCCACGGCGAGAACGGCATTTTCGGATTGAGCTGGTAGCCCGAGAAGATTTCCGGATCGCCGGTGGCATTGTCCCAGCTGTACAGCGTCGTCTCCGGCAATTTGTTGCCGCGGTTGAGCTCGAAATATTTGGCGTATTCGATGACCTGCAAATCGGCCTCGATGCCGACCTGCTTCCACATCTGCACGATGGCACGCGCGATGTCGTAGTCGCTCGGAAACTGGCCGTTGGTGGTGGCAAAGCCGATCTTCACCGGATTGGAGGTGGAGAAATTCGATTTGGCCAAGAGCGCCTTGGCCAGCGCCGGATCGTATTTGAACGAAAAATCGGTCAGATATCCTGGCGTGCCCGGCGTCGCCAGCACCGACAGCGGCACCGCGGCACCGGCGTAGAACGCTTTCGACAGCGCCGCCTTGTCGATGGCGTGATGGGCGGCGAGGCGCACGTTCCTGTCGGCGAAGGCGAGGTCGGCGCGCATCTGGATCAAAATCACGCGGGTGATCGGATCGAGCTCGGCTGAGAGCCCCGGTTCCTTCTGGAACCGCTCGGCTTCGCGCACCGGCACATTGATGGTGAAATCGGTCTGACCGGATTGGATCGCCGCCACGCGCGCCGAGGGGTCCTTGATGATCTCGATGGTGACGTGTGCGATCTTCGGCTTCGGCCCCCAATAGCCGTCGTAGCGCTCCAGCACGATGCGCGAGTTCAATTCGTATTCGGCGAGCTTGTACGGCCCGGTGCCGACGGGATTTTTCAAAAAATTATCGAGGCCGCCCGACTCGATATATTTCTTCGGCACCATATAGCTGCCGAGGAACGCCATCCATTGCGGCGCGGTCGGCGCCGGTGCGTTGAATTTCATGGTCGCCTTGACAGGTGACTCGATGACGATATCGTCGACCTTCTTCCAGGAATTCGAGGTGTCGAGTTTCAAGCCGGCTTTGATGCGCTCGAAGAAGGTGTAGCGAAAATCCTCCGTGGTCATCTTGTCGCCGTTGTGAAAGGTGACGTCGTCGCGCAGCTCGACCGCCATGCTCAAGGCGTCCGGCGCCAGGCTCCAGCTCTTGATCAGATGCGGAATCAATTTCAGCTGCGGGTCCTGGTCGAGCGGCTGATCGAACACCGCCTTGAAGATCGGCTGCGCGTCGGGCGTGAAGCGCTGATTGGGATCCCAGGACGGCACGTCGTTCGGCCAGCCGATGGTGGCCGCGTCGGTGGTCGCGGCGCGGGCGCGAGTAAACGGCGCCGACATGCCGGCCGCGGCCCCCGCGGCCAGTTGCAAGAATGACCTTCGCTTCAGCTTGGACGCCATGATGTGCTCCTCGAACGCCTTCGATGCGGCGCCTCGCGCCGTAATGGACCCTGCCGGCAATGGCGTCTTTATACCTCAAATTCCGGCCGCTGAACCGGCATGAGGAAGAACAGTTCGTCGCGTGCAAAGGTGGTACGGCCAAGGGGATGCAACGCCCAGCACCGCATCCACTTAATGAGGCGGCAACCTTAGTGCTTAGCGTTCAGCACCTCCCAGACCCGCCGCGGCGTTACCGGCATATCGATATGCCGCGCGCCGGTGCGGCGGTGGAGCGCGTCGACGATGGCGTTGATGATGGCGGGCGGCGCGCCGACGGCGCCGGCCTCGCCGGCGCCTTTGACGCCGAGGGGATTTGACGTCGTCGGCACGTTGTGGGTCGAGAAGGCGAAATTCGGCAGATCGCCGGCGCGCGGCATGGCGTAGTCCATGAACGAGCCGGACAACAGTTGCCCGCTGTCGCCATCATAGACCGCGTGCTCGAGCAGCGCCTGGCCGATGCCCTGCACGATGCCGCCGTGGACCTGGCCCTCGAGCAGCAGCGGATTGATGATGCGGCCGAAATCGTCGACCACGGTGTAGCGTTCGATTGTCGCGGCGCCGGTATTGGGATCGATCTCGACCTCGACGATGTGGCAGCCGTTGGGAAAAGTCTGCGCCGGCGGCACGCGGACATGGGTGGTGTCGAGGCCGGGCGCCATGCCGGCCGGCAGTTTCGCCGGATCGCGCGCCGCTTTCGCTACTTCGAGAATATCGAGGCGCAGATCGGTGCCGGGCACGCTGAAAGTCCCGTCGGCGAAAGTGACATCCTGCGCCGAAACTTCCAGAAGATGCGCGGCGAGTTGCGTGCCCTTGTCGATGATGGTCTTGCCGGCCTCGTAAAGCGCGGTGCCGGCAACAGCGAGCGCGCGCGAACCGCCAGTGAGCCCTGACGGCGTGCGGTCGGTATCGCCCATGATGACGTCGATGCGGTCGCCATCGATGCCGAGCTGGCCGGAGACGATCTGCTTATAAGCGGTGACGAGGCCGGTGCCGTATTCCTGGTTGCCCATGACCAGTTCGACCTTGTCGTCCTTGAACTCGATCGACGCGGTCTCGGGGAAGCCGCCGCCGCAGCGCTCGGTATAGGTCGCCATGCCGATGCCGCGCAGCTTGCCGTCGCGCTCGCTTTGCTTGCGCCGCTTGGCGAATGTCGGCCATTCCGCCGCGGCCATGCACAGGTCCATGACCTTTTCGAACTCGCCGGAATCGAGCAGGAGTTTTGTCGCCGACATGTAAGGCATGGCGGACGACGGCACGAAATTGATCCTGCGGATGGCGTCGGGGCTCTTGCCGAGCTCGCGCGCTGCCGCATCAACCAAACGCTCGAGCAGATAGGCGGCCTCGGGCCGCCCGGCGCCGCGATAGGCGCAGACCGGCACGGTGTTGGTGCAGATGCCCTTGACGTTGATGTGGATGGCGCCGATCGCATAGAGGCCGGAGACGAGATCGGTCGAGCGCGTCGGCACGAAGCAGCCGAACGGCGACAGATAGGCGCCGATATTGGCGAGGATCGAAACGCGCAAGCCGAGGAAGCGGCCCTTGCCGTCGAGCGCCAGCTCGGCGCGGGTGATGTGATCGCGGCCCTGATTGTCGGAGACGAAGCCTTCCGAGCGGTCCTCCTGCCATTTCACCGGTCGCGCGATCTTGCGGCTCGCCCAGACCACCAGCGCGTGCTCGGGATAGACGAAGGCCTTCATGCCGAAACCGCCGCCGACATTGGGCGTGATCAGGCGCAGTCTGTCCTTCGGCATTTTCAGCACGATCTCGGCGAGCGGATCGCGCACGAAATGCGCGCCTTGGGTCGCGGTGTAGAGCGTCGAGCGGACGCTTGCCGGATCGTAGTCGGCAATGGCATTGCGCGGCTCCATCGAATTGACCACGACGCGGTTGTTGACGAGGTCGAGCGCGACGACGCGGGCGGCCTTGGCGAACGCGGCGTCCGTCGCCTTGGCGTCGCCGGCGTCGTTGTCCCAGTCGAAGACGATGTTGCCCGGGATATGGTCGAACAGAGCCGGCGCGCCGGAGCCGATCGCGGCCTTGGCGTCGGTCACCGCCGGCAGCGTGTCGTAGTCGACCTCGATCGCTTCCGCGGCATCGCGTGCCGCCGCCAAAGTCTCGGCGACCACCAGCGCCACCGGCTGGCCGACATGGCGCACCTTGCCCTGCGCCAGCACCGGCCGCGGCGTATCGTGCCGCGGCTTGCCGTCGCGGCTCACGAGCGGCACCGTGCAAGGCACGTCGCCGAGACCGTCGGCGCGCACATCCTCTCCCGTTCCGACGAACAACACGCCCGGCATGCGCCGCGCCGCCGCGGCATCGATGCGCTTGATATGCGCATGCGCCACCGGCGAGCGCAGCACGAATGCATGGGTCATCCGCGGCAGGACGATGTCGTCGGTATAGCGGCCGCGCCCGGTAATGAGCCGCAAATCCTCGCAACGCCGCACGGGCTGGCCGACGCCGAATTTCATGTGGTCCTCCGACCTGCAATCACCGGACATATTACTGTATCCGATTTCCGCAATCCGCCGCGAGCGGGCCGGATCGCCCGCCGGCTCATTAATTCAGGCTATCGCGGCCATTCTCGTCCGGATTATTGCCGGGCATGATACGCTGCCGCCGGTCGTTCATGGAGCGGGAATGAAATTGCTTCTCGTCTGCGGACCGTTCGGCAGCGGCACGACCGCCGTTGCCGGACTGCTGGCGCGGCTCGGCGCCATCGGTTTCGGCCCGTATTACCAACCGGCCGACGCGCTCACGCCCGACAGCCACGAGCTGGTCGCGTTTCGCGATTTGATCCTGACGCTGGCCTCGGAACAGACCACCACGCTGCTGCCGGAAGTCGACATAAAAACGGCGCTCGACGGATTTCGCGACCGCATCGGCAATCAGGAGCTTGGTCCGTACGACGACAACGCCGCGATCCCGATTTTCTTGAAACATCCGCTGGCCGCGCTGATCATCCCGCAGATCTGCGCGGCCTTCGCGACGCGGCTGATCTATCTGGTGCGGCCGGTGCGCGACATCGAGTTAAGCCGCCGCCGGCGCAAGTGGGGCGCCCAATACGGCGCCAAAGCTGCCGGGATCATCTATTCGCACATGTTCAACGCGCTGATCAATCATAGCTTCCCGACGACCATCGTGCGTTATTCCGAGCTGATCAATTCGCCGATGGAGCACACCCGAAAACTTGCCGCCTTCGCGGGGCTCAAAAGCAATCCAGACGTCATGCGTGAAGCGGCCGCGTTTGTTCGGAGCCCGAAGCCGCCTACCGACGCACGGTAAGCAAATAGCGCCTAGCGGCTTCAGCCGGGATCGGCGCGCGCGCTTTTGCGCCAATGCCACCACACCACGACGCCGACGGCGAGCATCATGGCGAAGATCACTACGACGATCAGCGCCGAATTCTCGATCCAGGCAATGGCAGGAACGGCCAATGCCATGGCCAGGCCCAAGGCGCACACTTGCCAGGAAAACACCTGCAGGCCCGCGGTGAAGGTGCCGAGCGCCAGCAGGGTGAAGACCGCGATCGCGGTCGAATTGGCGGTGAAATTCCGCTGCACGCTCGGCAGCAACAAGAGGTTCATCACCACGATGAAAGCCAGCCAGTGCAGCACCTGCGAGCCGATCAATGTCATCTGCGCCTTTCTGTCAGCGGCGCTCGGCCATCCGGAGCCGATGCAGACCAGCGCGATCAGCGGCGCCAACAGCTCCCAAAAGCCGACGATCGGCTGCTTGGAAAAGCTCGTATAGGCGACGCCGAGCGTGGTGAGGATCAGCACCAGGGCGAAGGGGAGTTCTTTGAGCCAGAAGCTCAGACGACGCACAGCGCGCGGCGCTGCGGGCGGCGACGCCGGTGGCGGGGCTTGCGAGGTCGTATCGGTGCCGCCCATGGGTCTCTCCACCCTCATCACATCTTAAGCCAAAAGCGCCACCGCGACTCGTTCGGCGCGAACGGCAGTTCGTGCCGGTCGGACACTTTATTCTATGAAACCCGTAGTTGGCGATGTACCCCGGACGGACGGTGCTTAGTGCTCGCTGGGAGGCAACAACATCAATCTCATGCGACTTATGAAAGAGCACAAACGGATCGTGATCGATCTCGGCCGAACCTTGAACGATGCCCGTAAAAGTGGTAACAATCCGCATCTCGCGTAGGGCTTGAAGCGGGACTGGAAAAGCGCAAATATTCACGCCGGCTCGAAA